>NZ_CP047174.1 GCF_009834185.1 Rathayibacter sp. VKM Ac-2760 | reverse complement strand
CTGGCAGGCGCGACAGGCACTGTCGCGAGAAGCCGCGTCGACGGGGCCCTGCGGGCAGGTCCCGTGATTACGGTGGGGCACACGCCCGTCCGCAACCTGCTCCAGCAGCCGAACTCGATCGATGAGCTGCGGCACCGGAGTCCGCAGCAAGGCCGTGGCCCGCAGCAGAACACCCCAGGCCGGCGCCTGCTCGGCGTCGAACCACTCCGCCGTGCGCACCTCGTGAACCTCGAGTGCGATTGCCTCGAGATCCAGCGGTGCAGCCAGAAGGCCCTCGAAGGGCCCGTCGAGCTGATCCTCGAGCCTCACGGCCGCCTCCCCGCCCTCGAAACCGGCTCGAACGGCATCGAGCGGTCACCGAAGTCTAGTAGCGGTAATCACAATTATCGTGATCCTGAATTCAGACCCATGATGTGAACATTTACCCACCCGAGGTCTGTGAAACGCACTAGGCAGGTCCGGCGTGCTCGTCTCGATTCTCACCAACCACTCCTCCGAGAACGCACGCTATGTCGACCCCGTTCACTGGCGGACGCATCGACCAGATCCGCGACCCTCGGTGAAGCTCACGTCGAAGGAAGGTGGCCGGATTTCCCTCGTCCGCGTGAGAGAGCCGTCGCGACGCTCGACACCAGCGCCCGGGTGCAAGGCAGTGCCACCGCCTGACCACCGGCGCGACACTTTCTACAAAGTCTGTTACTTACAGACCAACGGACTTTCGGATTTCCGCCTCCGATGCGCCCGCGATCCGGTCGCTCTCCCTGAGAAGAAGGTCGATCGCCACCCGGATGAGGGTGTTCTCCGTGATTCGTTCCGTTCCGGCAGGTCTGGTTCGAGTTAGCCGACGTGCATGTGCGGTCAGTGCGGTGTACTGATCGTCTCGTACCCTCGTCTCCTTCCTGGCGAAGGACCGGTAGCCGGCTTCCCCCGCCGGCGCCTGACGAGATGCAGGAGCCTCTTCCACCCGTGCGGACCTCGACGGCTCGGCGGACTCCGCCGGCTCCGTTGCTGCCACAGGTGGAGTGGGCGACGATTCCCCCTGGCGGGGCGTGGAAAGCATCGCGCTGAGATCTTGGCGGGCCATCAGGAGCTCCTCGAGGTCGAGTGCGCCCAGATGGAGGTGAGCTCCAGGGCGACTGCGTTGTAGTCGTAGATCGCGTTGGCGGTCTGTCTGGTGTCGGGGTATTGCGTAACCACGTCCCCGGTGAGAGGTGAGTCACTGATTGATTTGTACTGCCGTATGTGCTGCTTGAAGCGAGGGAGCCCAAGACTGACATCCACCAGCTTGACCCAGTCTTCAAGGAGGTTCGGGACACGCATGTCCACCTTGCCGAGCAAGACCCGGTACGGAACGCCCCGTGGCTCGATGAGCTGGCTGATCGTGTTGCGCGTCGGATCGACAGCAAGCGCTTCTGGAACCATCGGCACGATCGCGAAGTCGGAGACGTCGAGAACGGCACCGAGGATCGCCGTGTCAGTCAGATTGCCTGGCGTATCGACGAAGACGACGTCGTACGGCAGTTCCCGCAGACGCGTGAGCGTGTTCGGGTCAGTGTTCTCCGCGAAATCGAAGGGCAGCTTCTCCCCCGCCCGAGCCGCCCACATGGTGGTCGACTGCTGAGGGTCGACATCGACCACCAGCACTCGTGCGTTCTTGGCAGCGACGGCCGCCAGGTTCATCAGGCTTGTTGTCTTCCCGACCCCGCCCTTCTGATTCGCCAGGGACACGATGCGCATAAATGGTCCTCCCACTTCCGTAGTTACAGACTACCAAACTCCGGCGCGGCCGGCGACCCTGGAACTCTGTAACTTGCGAGTCAACAGCTCTCGCCCCTTCGTCGATGCGGCCGATCGCGATGCGAGCCAGCTTGGGCCCTTTCACCAACCTACAGACTTTGTGTCTTTGTACCTTCGGCGCCAAACCCGGTCGGCTCGGGTTCTCCGTCAAGTCGTCGAGAACCATCTACGCCGTACCGCGCACACGTCCACCGCTGGGCGTGCTGCTCCGCACGATGCTCATCACAGGCCCTTCGACTTCCGTAGTTACAGACTACGGACCTTCGGGTCACACGGATTCCGGAACTCTGTAACTTACGAGTGATCGATTCCTGCCCTTCGACGATGCGGCGGATCAAGACGCGTGCGAGCTCGTACTACCTTAACAGACTTACAGACTCCGCATGTTTGTACCTTCGGCGCAAGGCTCGTCCCCGTCGAAGCCACCACGAGATCGCGTGCTCTTGCTCTGGCTGCAACCCACCAGCGAGATTCAGCCACTAACAGACTTACAGAGTCTGGACCTCTGTAGAAACCCCCTATGCGCTCTGCTGAGAATGGAATCTTGCCGGGCCGGAAATGCGGATTGCAGAGTTCGTGACTTTGTTTCTTCCGCACAACAGCCGAATCAGTGGTCTGCCCACGGCCGATATCTGCTCGACCAGCCATCCAACGCCCCATCGACGTGACATCAGTACAGACTTCGTAGATTCGGAGGTTGCAGAGTTCGGAACTTGAGCCAGGTCAATAGTCCGGAAGACCGCGTCTGCAGTAGTTACAGAGTTCGAGACTTCCTAGCACGAAAGGGTTCGGACCAGCAGTCCGATGCGTTGTAAGTCTGTGCATTTGGTAGTTACAGAGTTCGGAATTCGTCACCAGGCGTTGCCTGCAACAAACGAGGCCAAGCTAGAGCTAGCGAACGTACGGCGTCGCCAGTGTGCCGCGCGGAGCGCGGTTCGCCCAGCGTGTTCTGGCATATAGAGAGAGCGAGCGGCGGCTCATCGCGCAAACGGGTCCTCTGTAGGTCCCGGCGAGCCCGAGACCATCTGCCCTCCGACCATGGCGTTTAGGAACCGAGTCGATGGCGGCCCAAAACCCTTGGTGTCGAAGGCTGTGTCGACCACGCCGAGAAACACGTGGGAGTTCTTGGGGGAGAGGTCGGTGAGGATGACGCCGACCCGACGATACGACCCCCTCGCGCAGACGAGCGCGCAGCGTCCTGGTCGCAACACGGGACGATCACCACCGGGTAGTCAGTGGGGACCGGGAAGCCGGCGAGCCCACCACCGAAATCTTGCGGTGCGCCCGCGAACGGCGACAACGAAGCGAACACGCTCCTTGTCACCGACCCGTGCGCCGGCCGCCGGTGGGAGGCGCGCTGCGCTCAGACGGACAGCACCTGCTCCCTCCTGATCTGCGCAGGGCCTGAGTCGCACAAGTCCGCCGGCTTACACGCGCCGCCCGACGTTCCTGGCGACCGCGGCGCGCACCGCTCAGCTGGTCCTCGCCGCTCGGCGACATCGCCGTCGACGCCGAACAAGGACCCGTCGACCAAGCGCACCTGCTGCCAGTCCGAGTAGCGGCCCAGCAGTTCGATCACCCGGCCGGTGAGTTCCGCGTACAGCTCGTCGATACTCGACCCCGCGCCCCCATCGTGAGGCGGCCCGAGCGGATCAGCGGCTCGATCGTGGACCACGGCATGCCCGTTTTCCGTCCGGACATATTTCACCTGATCCGCGCGCGCCAACACGCACTCGTCCTTGTTCGAGAGCACGACGATGGCCATCCGGCGAGCCTGGGGTCGAAGAACCGCCGCAGCTCACGGGGAAGCTGTTCACGTCGACCCCACCGATGCGCCGCTCACAGCACACGGTGCAACCGGTGCACGCCGACGGCGACGACGTCCAAGAACTGGAAGTCGGTCAGCTCGGGAACGAGGACGGGCTGGTACTCCGAGTTCTCGGCGCGCAGGATCACGCCGCCGGGGGAGAGGTATTCGGATACGACGGCGTCCGCGGATACGAGGAACCAGAGTCTCACGGCGTCCTTCGCCGCGATCGAGATCCGTTCAACGGTCGTCACCCTTATTTGACCGTCTCAGCGCGCTCCGAACATTTGCTCAAGCCGGCGTGGGTGCCGCTCGGAGGATCTGAAAGCTCGATCGAAAACCAAGGACAGTGGGGGAGTGGTTCCGCGCGTCGACACCGATCGAGGTGCACAGGTGTCGACGGTCGGACAGCAGCCGAAAGCTAAGCGGCCGTGGAGGACCACCAGAGGGAACCGGGGGCGAGCATGCCGGTGCGTCCCCAGTGGAGGGCTTCTCGGTGATCGCCTCGGCCGGCGGCGTCACGAGGGTATAGCGGCCAGACCCGTTCTCCGGCGGAGGAGTCGTCGAACAGGGGGCGACTGGTGATGTGCGGTCGTCGAGGGCGTGCTCTTGGTGCGGACGAGCGATGCGCGAGCTCGGCCTGCCACCAGGCCCAGACTTCGCGTTCGATGCTGTAACGGTGGGCGCGGTCCTCGAGAAGCCCGTCGACGCCGAGAGCTCGTGCTGCAGTGACGCGTAAGTCGCGAAGGGATCGTCTCCATCCATCGGTGTGCTTGACGATGAGGCGGTGGCTGCGAAGTCGGGACAGGTTTGTGGCGGCAGTTCGGGCCGTCACTCCGAGCATCCGCGCAGTGCTGTCGACGGTCACGGACGCTTCGCGGCGCAGCAGCGCGTAGATCTTTCCAGCGAGGTGTCCGAGGCCTGGGCGGGTGAAGAGATCGTGGCGAGCGTCGGTGAGTTCGTTCTCGACCCGGTCGAGGATCACCGCTCGCTCCGAAAAAACTTGGCCCGGGGGGCGGGGGTTATTGAGTGGTTGTGTCCGGTCCGTGTTGGAACCTGTGGAAAGTGGGCCGGTCAAGCGCCATTCGCTCGCGTTGCTGCCGTCGGCGCGGGCGATGAGCTGGACGTAGCCGTCCTCGCGGAGCGTCCGTAGGGCGCTGGCTGCGGTAGTGCGGCCGAGGCCGGAGAGCAGGGCGAGATCGCGGACGGAGGCGGCGACGGTGCGCTTGCCTGTGTGGAGAGAGAGGTATGCGAGGGCGGTGAGGATTGTCCGCTCGGAGGTGGCGCGCTCGGTGCGACCCCATCGGCCCGGGTTCACGCGGAACCGCTCGAGGAGGTCGCCGACGGCCGCGATGATGCCCTCGAGCTCCGTCAGATCGCGAGGCTCCCGCTGAGAGGGCAAGACGGCGTGCAGGGCCGCGAACTCGAGCGCCTTTTCCCACTGGCGACCGAGTCGCTCGGCGGCCTCGTTACGCGCTCGAGGGCGGCGGCCACCTCGACCGGTGTTCTTCGTGCGGTAATGCTCCATTCCGGGCGCGGTCTGGGCTGCGTGCTGGACGTCGGTCAGTGTCCAGCCGGCGTGCGCGGCCGAGAGCAGGCACATGAACGCGGTCCACGACGGGTTCGCGCCACCACCGGCGGTAGTCATATGGGCCGCACCCGCAGCGCTCAGCGCACGGTGAGTGCGGTGCTGCAGGACGACCGCGTCCTGAGTCGGCGCGAAGTAGCGGCGCCCCGAAGGCGTCGCTTCGAGGACGGCCGCAACCGCGAGCAGCGAAGCAGGCAGTGCGACCGGCTCCAGCAGATCCTCGACGCGGCCTCGCAGCAGCGTCGACAGGCTGCCGTCGCGATGAGGAGACAGGGGAGGGCGGGCAGCACCCGTGCGCGGGTTGTGCAGCATGCCGTGATCCAGCGTGCGGAAGTTCGCCTTCGCAGCGGTCGCCAACCGGTCGACATCGGCTGCGGCAGCACCGCCACGGACGGCGATCCACAGGTGGCGGCCCCCGGTGCCGGAGGACTCGCACACGACGTGAGAAACCTGATGCTCATCGAGGACAGCCGAGAGTGCGTCGCAGTCATCGACGGCCTGTTCCATCAGGTCAGGGTCGACCCCGTGTGAGTCCTTACCGTCGAAGTCGAAGCAGAGCAGTCGGAAGACGCCGGCGGAGTCCGCGAGGTAGATCGCCCAGGGGGTACTCGGGGCAACGGCGGAGACCAGGAACGCCGTGGGGTACGCGTTCTCGTCCAGGCGCCCGTAGGCGTCGCGACGCATCGTCCGGACGGTGTCGCGCGGGCTGAGTCGACGGGTCAGTGACCATGCGTCGCCGCCGAGCGTCGACGAGCCGTGACGGCTCGCTGAAAGATTCATCCTTGAATCTCTCAGCCCGTCGTGTAATCTTTCGGGCATAGAGAAGCCTCCCGCGAGGGTGGTGACTTGATTAGCTCTGAACCCGGGCTTTGGTCGGCAGTGGGTTCTGAGCTACGAAACTTGGTGAGGCCCGCTTCGGCGGGCCTCCTTCGTTTAAGCGGCTGGGATCGGCAGCTCCTCTGCTTGGGGTCGCGGTGCAGCGACGAGCGGGAGCGCACCGTTCGTCTGAACGAGCTCGCGCAGGAAGGTATCGAGGTAGTAGGCCAAGGAGACGCCGCTGGCCGCCGCGGCCGCCTTCACTTCCTCACGGACGTCCGGAGTGACGCGTGCCTGAAGCAGCACGGTGGGAGCATTGTCTGCTCGCTTTGCACGACCCTTGATTGCGCTCATACGAGCAGTCTTCTGAGCGAATGCATGCATTTTGGGGATGTCGCTCGGCGTGTCTACGAACGTCCCGTCGAACGCGGTAGCGACGAACGGCGACTCAACGATCGCTCGAGCAACGTCAGCCGATCGCGTTGCGACACGCCGACGAGTGAAGCTCGTCGTAGTTCGCTGCGAGGGCGTGGGTATGATGCCAGACATGGAGAAGCCTCCCGTGAGGGCTGGTGACTTTGGATGGGACGAACCTCTAGGTCGGCAAACTGTGAGGGTTCGAACTACGTAACTTAGATCGGCCCGCCGCGTCAGCGGCGGGCCGCTTTCTATTAAGCGGCGGAGATGTGCGCCTCCTGGTCGATGTCGAACGTCGGTGCCAGCACGGGCAGGTGCCCGGTGGAGTCGCGGAGCTGCTGAAGCAGGAGTTCGAAGTACAACGAGCGCGAGACGCCCGAGGCCTTCGCTGCGCCGTCGACGTCGTCCTTCAATACGGGCGGCATCTGAACCTCGACGGGCACGGTGACGGCGCCATTGCGCGCGCGTCGCTTCTGCTTGATCGGAGCCATGCGTCCAGAGTGGTGACTTAACCCCGGCATTGCGTGCGCCACGCCGGGCGCTGGCGGGATCAATCCCGGGATTAAGCATGATCGCCGCAGTGACGCGGTCGCGACGGATCGACGAAGGCCGTGAAGGCCTCCAGCCCGCGGCCGGTACGGTCTTCGTCTAACAGCCATGCCGGAACTGTACCAAATACGGTCCGGCAGTGTTACCGAATTAGGTACACGCTATCAGCTCAGCGCGCGCCGCCGTCCGATCCACTCGCAGATCGAGGCGTCGAACTCGTCTGGTGCGACGTTGTACTCCCAGGCATGCGCAGCCGGCGGGAGCAGGGCTAGCTCGCTCCGCTCAGCGTTCACGCTCACGAAGGCCCGTGACAACGAGGCAGGCACCTCCCGATCTCCGTCTGAGTGGATGAGGAGGGTCGGAACGGTGAGTCTCGGTCCTCGGGTCCAGTCCAGGGCATCGAAGTCGATGGGTCTCGGAAGTCCGACGAGGGCGCTGAGAGAGCGAGTGGAGAGCGCGAACGTCCCAAGCGCGCCCACGACCGATGGCAGATGAGCTCGGCGCGCTCCAGCCTGAATGACCTGCCGCCAGTCGGTGGCGGGTGCGATGAGAACGAGGGCTGCGATGAGATGGCGGTGTGGAGACCGCTCAGAGAGCTGAAGAGCAATGCCGCCGCCGAGGGACCAGCCGAACAGAACGATGCTGTGCGCGCCGTGCTCCACGGCGTAGTTGATCGCAGCATCGACGTCATCCGATTCAGTTTGGCCGAGAGTCGACACCCCGTTCTTCGTTGATGGCCCATCTCCGTCACCTCGGAACGAAGGAACGAGCGACGTGTAGCCGAGCTTGCGTGCCGCCGGGACTGAACGCAGCGCGGTGATGCGGGTGGTGCGGATGCCGTGCACGTGGATCGCCCAGGTTGTTCCGCCCTCGCCGCCGGTTGACGGGAAGAGCCACGCTGGACATGGGCCTGTTGGCGAGTCGACGTGGATCTCGCGCACGCGCGGGTCGATGTCCTCAGGACGCGCGAAGACGTGTCCGGTCCATCGGCCTTCGTCAGCGGCGGCGAGATCGCCGCCGGTGACTCGAAGAACCTCGCGGCGAACGGTCCGCTCAATTGTGTCGTGATGAAGGATCCGGCCGATGAGCGCGTGGCCCCGATCGGAGTCGAACCAGAAGCCGTACTCGCCGTCGTGAATGGTTTCGGGCGTGGCGGGGAGGGTGACGCTGTCCGGGGTCGCCGAGAGGACCTGCACGGTCCTCTTGCGCCCCGGCATCACGACCCGCCGCCCTAGGACGACACCGACGCCTGCCAGCAGGGAGAGGGCAGTCACAGCGGCTCCCGCTACTCCTAAGACAGCTCTCACGCTGACGTGCGGGGCACTCATCGAGTCCAAGCTCTTGTGGTCGCGGGAGAGGCGAGCTGTTCCATCACGATGGCCTCCGCCGCTGCGACGTGACGAGCGTCGGCTGGCGTCAGACGGCCGCGGTGAGCGTTCTCGAAGTCGCGGAGCGCGATTACCAGGTCGTACACCACCGCGATCGATGATTCGTCTCGAGCGCTACTTGCCCCGTTGGTAGCCGGGATCACCGCGAGTCTGCCGGCGAGGCGGCGAAGTCTCCGTGCATGCCGGCTGAGTCGTACCTCACGCATGGCCTTCGACAGAGTGAATGAGGCGATTCCGGTGACGATGAGGATCACGCCGCAGTAAAACAGGAAGTCGAACGCGTTCCGCAGGAGGACGCGGAAACCGAGATCGGTGACCTCGATGTGGTCGAGGGACAGGACGATGATCTCGTCGATGCAGGCGAGGATGACGAGGCTGCTGCCTGCGACGAAGAAGCCGTAGGAGCGCGCTTTTCTGCGACGGAGACCGAGCAGGAGCATCGTCGAGATGGCGAGGATCGCCGTCATGTAGATGCTGGCGTAAAGCCAGGTACCTGTCTGGGAGATGTGCTCGGTGATGAAGGTTTTCGAGGTGGGTTCCTTGTCGGTGATGAACAGGAACGGCACGACGAAGGACATGAGCATGGCGGCGAGGATGAGCTTCCTCGTCCAGAATTGCGGGGTGCTGCGGGACTGAAGGAGGGCCGCTCTCATGACCAACCAGAACGCGGTGGTCGCCAGGACGTTCTGGGCGAGGTTGATGTAGTTCTCGCCTCCGAGGAACCGGTCCAATCCGGGGTGGACTCGGGTGAGGAGCGCGAGGGAGCCGACTCCGCTCGCGAGCCAGGACAACCGGCTCGAGGGCTGGGAGACAGCAGCGGGGATCCGGGCGACGAAGACGACGGCGAGGACCACGAGAGCGATTAGGGCTAGAGCCTGCATCTACCCGAAGACCTCCTCGTCCTCCCGGAAACGAGGACGCAGGAGTGAGCGGGAAAGAAGATGGGCGAGGTGCTCTGCTTCGCCTTCGAGGATGCGACGGTCCCCATCAACGTTCTGGAGGTCCTCCGAGCGGCCTGCTTCTAGCAGTCGGCCGCGGACGACTCCGTTCGTCCCCCGATAAGAGGCGACGGAAGAGTCGTCCCCTAGGACGTTGCAGCCGGGGTGGCGGAGGGCGATATGAGCTAGTTCGTGCAGGATGCAGTGCATCTGGTAGAGCCGGGTATCGGTCGAGCGGTAGAGAATCTGGGCCTCGTCGGGAAAATCGACCCAGAGAGCTGTGAGCGTCTGCCAGTCATCGTCGTCGATGGCATCGACGTGGATCGGTTTGCCGTGCAGGTCAGAGACATGCGTGAGGAGGGCATCCAGGGTCTGATCGTCCTGGAACCGGTTCTCCTCGAACGTCTGCGTCGTGCGTGCGGCGACGTCGGCGTGTTCGAACCACAGGGCTTCGTTGCTCTGGGTGGTGCTCATTCGGTTGTGCCCTCCTTCGGAGTTCGCTCGATCGACAGAATCGCCTTGGTCACGGCGGCGAGCTGCTTCGCGTTCATGCCACCCAGCGCTCGAGCACTGATTGAGGTGGCTCCGGTAGCTAGTAGCGCCCGGTGGAAACGGATCTCCGCTTCGATGAGCTCGCTGGCTTCGTCTTCACGCCTTGCGGTCAGGTACTCGTAGCTGACGCCGAAGAACTCGCTGAGGCCGACGAGCAGATCGACCGGGAGCCGCGTGGAGCCCTGCAGCTCAAGCAGCTCATCCCAGTCCTTCGGCTCGAAGCTGATGTCACGACCGCGGATGGACTGAACGAGGGTGTCGAGGGTGAAAGTCTGAGTATCCGCACTCGTCGGCCCTTCGGCGAGGAATCGGAGTCTTCGAGCGAACTCCCTGCCGTCGATGCGCTCAGCAGTGAGCTCTCCGCCACCGTCGTCCGGGTTCGGAGAAGACGCGAGCTGCAGCACTTCGTACGGTTCAACCCCGAAGGCTCCAGCGAGCTTCTCGATGTCGTTGGTGGTGAACGGCGCTTCGCCGCGCAGACGGATGTAGAAGTAGTTCGCCGAGATGCCTGCAGCACGGATGAGTTCGGTGTTGGTCAGCCGCGCACGATCGCGGAGCGTCTCGACTGCGCGGACCACGCGTCGCGAAAAGTCCGTCGGTCCCGGCGCCGGTCGTCTAGCCACCCATGGAATGTACCAAAGATGATATAAGCCCATTTCGGTAACCGATCCGGGTTGCAATAGCTACCTAAATCGGTAGCTTTGTCATGTGCCCGCTTCTTCGTCTCGGTACTCAACCGTCTTGCTCGCCCTCGTCGCCTCCCTCCTCGTGAGCGGCTGCTCGTCGGCTTCGACGAGTGAGGCGTCTCATGAGAATGAGTCCCCGAAGACCGCCTCACCTTCCCCCAGCACCCAGCTCTCATCGCAGACGCCGACTCCCGAGGGCGTACAGCCGGTCGATGCGGAGCCGTCCCCAGAGCCCTCTCCGGTGAGCAGAACCGTCGCGATCGCGACGGAAGCGGTGGTGGCGTTCTGCCGTCCAACACTCGGTTACGACACCTGGATCAGCGAGCTCTACCCGTTCTTGAGCCAACGGGCAGCAGTGGCCTACCGGACGGTCGACCCGGCAAACGTGCCCTGCACGAGCCTCACGGGCGCTGCGACCGTCCGCGACGGTGACGGCGCGTTCACGATGCGTGTCCTCGTCCCCACCGACGCGGGGGAGTACTCCGTGTACGTCCACCGCACCACGGAGAGCACTCCCTGGGCCGTGGAGCAGATCACCCCTCTGGCCTTGGAGTAGCCGAGTGGAGAAGGGGGGACTGGGGGTGCTGGCGGCGGTCATGGTGCCCGTCGTGGCGGTCGCGATGCTGTTGTGGGTGCTGTTCTTCGGCGGTTCCGCTGCCGCGGCATGCCTGCCGGGCGGGGGACCGGTCAACGTGTCCGCTATCCCTGCGGACGCGAAGGTTGGGGCCTACGGGCACGACCAGCTCGTGAATGCGGCACTGATCGTTAACGCGGGAGCGGCGAAGGGGCTCGGCGCGGACGGGCAGACGCTGGGCGTGCAGACGGCGATCGGGGAGTCCTCGCTGGTGAACATCGGCTACGGGGACGGGGCGATCAACCCTGACGGGTCGGTCGCTGACTCGATCGGCCTGTTCCAGCAGCAGTCGAGCTGGGGCACCGTCGAGCAGCGCATGGACCCGACGACCTCAGCGGGCTTCTTCTACGACCGCCTCCTGGCCGTCGAGGGCTGGCAGGCGATGGAACCCTCCATCGCGATCAACAAGGTCCAGCGCAACGCCGACCCGAACCACTACACGAAGTACCGCGGCGACGCCGTGGCGATCATGACCTACCTCAACGGCCTCGGCAGCAGCACGACCGCGCCTACGGCGACGACCGCCCCGGTCAGCATCCCGGCGACGCCGACCGGCACCGCACCCGCGACTCCTGCGCCCTTCGGTGGATGCGTCGCCGTGTCCGGTGACGCGCAGGCCCTCGCAGCCGCACTAGTGACGGCGATGGAGGAGGGCCGACTGCGCCTGCTCGAGGACAGGTACGCGCAGCAGATCCGCGATATGGCCGCCGGGACCGCCAAGGAGAACTGCGGCATCGACGTGCGGATCCTGCAGATCATCACGATCGCGCTGAACACGTTCGGGAAGGTCGGCGTCTCCGACCTCAACCGACAGTGCACCGGCTCCCTCTTGGGCGCCGGCACCGGCTCTTCTCACTGGATGAACGGTGGCGGGAACGCGGTCGACTTCTTCTCCTTCGATGGCACGGCCACCACCGGCTGCGACGCGAACGCCCTGCAACTGCTGACGGTCCTGGACCCGCAGGTGCCCCAGGGCTCCCGCGCGGGCCAGATCCAGTGCCGCTCGACCACGTATCAGCACATCACCCAGTTCGGTGACACCCCGAACCACCTGCACTTCGACGTCGCTTACGCCGACGGCCCCCTCATCACCGGATGACCGGACTCTTTCGACGTCGCACCCGCGTCGCCGATCACCCCGCACCACCCAACACAGAAAACGGAGCACACCATGTCTGCACTGCTCGCAGCTACGACCGACATCCTCACCACCGCGGGCGCGCTCGGCGCGGTCGTGCCGGATCCGGGTCCCGGCGGCATGCCCCCCGGGTTCGAGGCCTTCACCACGGTCATGGGCTGGGCCAAATGGGTCGGCCTCGGCGTCGCCGTCGTCGGCCTGATCATCCTCGGCGTCACTATGACCGTCTCCGCCCGCCGCGGCGAAGGCGGAGAGATCGGCGGCTGGCTCGGCCGCCTGCTCATCGGCGTGATCATCATCTCCGCCGCCTTCACGGTCGTCGGCTTCCTGATGGGCACCTAGCGTCCGTCGCCAAGCCAACGGACACTGCTCCACCGACGAAAGGGAATCCGATGAGCAACGCGGAACCTCGTAATCCATTCACCCTTAAGGGCTTCATCTTCGGAGCTGTTCTCGTGGTGGTCCTGGTCCTCGCGGGGATCCTCGTTGCCGTCACTTCCTTGGGCCGTGGCGGAGGGGGCACCACTCCCTCCGCCACGCCGTCGACTCCGGTAGCGGCAGCGACTGCGACCTCGGATGCAGAGGAAGCGAGCGCCTGTGGACTCGCCGGAGACGACGAGTCCGGCACGCTTTCGGCGGCGCCCGAAACGGAGTGGACGATCGTCGGGACGATGGCCGCCCCGGAGCGCTCGGATGTCGGCCCCGGCGTCGTCGGGGACGACGGAGTGCGCAGCTGCTACGCCCACACTGTCGAAGGCGCCCTGTTCGCCACCGCGAACCTGTGGGCGATGGGGACAAACGCGAGCCTCAGCACGCCCGTCCTTGAGCAGCTTGTCGTTCCCGGCCCTGGCCGGGACGCCGCGCTGGCGACGACGTATGGCAGCTCGAACAACGGTGTCAGCGCACAGATCGCCGGCTTCAAGGTGCTGTCCTACACGGGCGACCGGGCGACGATCGACACGGCCTTCACCCTGAACAACGGGACGCTGTCCAGCGGCGCGCAGGAGCTCCAGTGGAGCGACGGTGACTGGAAAGTCGTCCTCACTGACGACGGTAAGCCCTCCTACCGACCAGTTGCCCTGCAGAGTCTCGGCGGCTACATCAGCTGGGCCGGTGTCCAGTGACCGTGACCCCGCCTTCCGACGAGCCGTGCGGCATCTTCGACTTCGGCTGCCAGGCCGGCGTCGTCGTCTCCCAGGCGACGAACGACGCGCTGCAGCAGTTCGTCAACAACATCTTCGAGGGCTACGGCAAGGCCATCGCCTCCCTCGGCACCCTGTGGGTCAACGTCCCCTCCCCGGTGACAGTCGTTGACCGTGGCGGCGGAGTGAACGGCGGCGGCACCCCTCCGGTCCCGGAAGCGTTCGAGACGATCCTCGGCTACGTGACGTGGGTGTCCGCGGGCATCGCGATCATGTCCCTGATCTTCGCCGGAGTCATGATGGCCTCTCGACGCCGGCACGGCGACGGTGAAGCGCACGTCGGCCGCATCGGCGTCATCGTCTTCGCCGTCCTGCTGCTCTCCTCCGCCTCCGCGCTCGTGACCGGGTTCCTGCCCCTGGCGCTGCACCTGAACGAGTCCTCCTCGGTCGTCGGCTGGGTACAGGGCCAGCTCGAGTGGTACACCGGCGGCCTCGCAGTCCTCTCCGTCCTCGTGGCCGCGGGCCGGATGGCGTGGACGCAGCGCGCGACCCCGTTGAGGGAGCTGATGGGCTCCGTCCTGACACTGATCGCCGTCGCCGGAGCGGGACTCGTCGTGATTCGCCTCGCCACACAGGCGGGCGACGCCTTCTCGATCTGGATCCTCAACAACTCCACCAACTGCGAGATCACCAACGGCGAGAGCAACTGCTTCGGCACGAACGTCTCCGCGATGATCGGCCTGACCCTCACCCAGCCCATCGGCCTGATCGGCCTCTTCCTCCTCGGCTTCCTCGCCGTGCTGATGACCTACGTGCAGATCGCTCTGATGGTGTTCCGCGGCGCGATGCTCGTCGTCCTCGCCGGCATCTTCCCGATCGCCGCGTCCTTCACAAACACCGAGATCGGTCGGCAGTGGTTCAAGAAGGCTCTGGCCTGGATCATCGCGTTCATCCTCTACAAGCCCGCCGCGGCGATCATTTACGCGATCGCCTTCCGCATGACCGGCACCGACCTGTTCAAGTCGGACGGCACCGGGCTCTTCCAGATCATGACCGGCCTCGCTCTGATGCTCATCGCCCTCGTGGCCCTGCCCGCTCTCATGCGCTTCCTCGTCCCGGCCGTCTCTTCAGTCGGCGGAGGAGGAGCGGCGGGCCTTCTTCTCGGCGCCGCGGCCGTCTCGGCCGCGGGCGACGTCGCGACGGGTGCGATCCGCGCCAGCAACAACGGCGGAGGCGGGAACAACGGCCGTGGAGGCGGCAGCTCGTCGACCGATGGGCCGACCGGCAGCAGCAACTCTCCTGGGTCCCCGGCGTCCTCGACGCCGGGCGCCGATCCGTCCGGTTCGGCAGCGGCCTCGGGCGGCGGAGCCGCGACCGGTGGGGCGAGTGCGGGTGCCGGAGCAGCGTCCAGTGGCGCGGGCGCCGGGGCAGCAGCGGGAGGCGCGACGGCGGCCGCCGGTCCGATCGGCGCCGGGATCGCGGTCGCGACGAAGGCCGCGGAGGGCGCCAAACAGGCCGCGCAGGCCGTGAAGGCCGGCACGGAAGAGGCCACCGGCAGCAACGAGAACGGGAGCTAACCCATGACCAGCACCGCTACCGCGACCGATCCGGTCAAGGCACGCACCTACGGCAACTGGCGAAAGCCGCAGACCGCCGGCCTCGGCGGGCTCGGGCAGCTCGCCACACTCGTGATGTTCGTGGGCATCGTCGCCTCGATCATCGCGTCCATGTTCTCCGGCCTCGGTCCCGCACTCCTCGTCGCCGGGATCTTCGGCGGCATCCTCCTGACCGTCTCGGTCAAGGACAAGCACGGGCAGTCAGCCCTGGGAAGGACGGTGGTCCGCGTGAACTGGTGGCACACCAAGAGCAAGGGAGCGAACATCTACCGCTCCGGTCCGACCGGACGTGCCAAGTGGGGCACCTTCCAGCTGCCGGGCTTGGCCGCGGCGTCCCAGCTCACCGAGCATGAGGACTCCCATGGCCGACGTTTCGCCCTGATCAGCACCCCGACCACTCGGCACTTCACGGTCGTCCTCGCGACGGAGCCGGACGGCGCCGCGCTGGTGGATCAGGAGCAGATCAACAACCAGGTCGCGGAGTACGGCATCTGGCTCGCCAACCTCGGAGACGAGCCCGGCATCGAGGCCGCCTCCGTCACCGTCGAGACGGCCCCCGACACCGGCACGCGCCTGCGCGGTGAGGTCGAGGGATCGATGGACCCGGACGCTCCGCTGTTCGCTCGAGCGATGCTCCAGGAGGTCGTGGGGACATACCCGGTCGGGTCCGCGACCATCCGCGCCTACATCGCTTTGACGTTCACGGCGACGGCTCGCATCGGCGGGAAGCGCCGCAACGCGAAGGAGGTCGCCTCCGACCTCTCCGCTCGCATCCCCGGCCTGACCTCCTCCCTCGCAGCGACCGGCGCCGGCGCTGCCCGGCCCCTCAACGCGCAGGAGCTGTGCGAAGTCATCCGCACCGCCTACGACCCCGACGCGGCAGTCCTGATCGACCAGGCCCGCGCAGCGGGCGAGACGGCCGACCTGTCCTGGACCGACGTCGGCCCCGCCGCGGCCGAAGCGCACTGGGACTCCTACCGACACGACGGTGCCGTGTCGACGTCGTGGACGATGACCGCCCCGCCTCGCGGCGTCGTGCAGGCCGGGATCCTCGCCCGCCTGCTCGCCCCGCACCGCGACATCGCCCGCAAGCGCGTCACCCTGCTCTACCGCCCCATCGACCCCGCCCGCGCTGCCGCACTGGTGGAGGCGGACCTCAACGCCGCCCAGTTCAACTCCTCCGCGTCAACCAAGCCGACCGCCCGCTCGACGCTCTCGACCCGCTCGGCGCAGGCGACAGCCGCGGAGGAAGCCTCCGGCGCCGGGCTGATGAACTTCGGCCTGATCGTCACCGCGACGACGATGCAACGCACGCAGGAGCCCGAAGCGCGCGCCGCGATCGACTCCCTCACCTCGGCCGCCCGACTGCGGATGCGGCCGGCGTTCGGGTCGCAGGACTCCGCCTTCGCCGCCGCGCTCCCGCTCGGCCTGATCCTCCCGCGGCACCTGCGCATCCCCAACGAGGTCCGGGAAGCCCTGTGACCGTGACGAGCGACCGCAGGACGGCACTCGACGAGTGTCCGGTGCCGTCCCCGGTTAAGCCCCTTCTCCCCGCATCGATCACTGCCGGAGGTTCACAGTGAGCATCACCACCAAGCTCTTCTCCCGCCACCGCGACACCGAGCCCGCCGACGCGATCGCTGCTGTCCAAAACGACGAGTTGCCCGCCGGCGCCCTCGACAGCGAGCAGAGCGCTGACCGGGCCCGAGTGGAGGCCTGCGTCGACGTCTTCGAGGAAGCGGTGCCCACGGGCGCGGTCGGTGCTCCCTCGACGGAGCAGACCGCGGCGACGTCGACGGACGCTCGCGCCCGATCCCGCCACGTCCGCAAGGCGGAGGAGGACGCCGCCGCGGCTCGCGCTGCGGCCTCGCCGCTCGCCCGCGACAAGCTTTCGAAGCGGTCGCGGACGAAGCGGGCGATCCCGCACCAGGGCGGGAAGCAGAGAATCGAGAAGGAGCCGGCCCCCAAGCGCACGATGCGGCCGACGTCGACGGGATGGCTGGGCCGCGGCGGCGGGCAGGCCGTCTCGATCCAGCCCGCCGATGAGTTCCGTGCGACGACCGTGCAGGTGTGCGGGCTGTACCCGTTCTCGGTCGGCACCGGAACACCGATGATCGGCGTGCCGCTGGGGAAGAACCTCGCCACGGGCGCGTCGGTGCTGTGCGATCCGATCTCGTGGTTCCAGCGGGCGCAGCTCATCTCCAACCCGTCGATGTTCGTCCTCGGGAAGCCGGGCCTGGGGAAGTCCTCGCTCACCCGCCGCATGGCGACCGGGCTCGCCGGATACGGCACCCTCCCGCTGGTCCTCGGGGACTTGAAGCCGGACTACGTGGACCTCATCCGCGCGATGGACGGGCAGGTCGTCACTCTTGGCCGAGGCCGCGGCTACCTCAACATCCTCGACCCCGGCGAGGCCACCACCGCCGCAGCGCGTCTGCGCGCCGACGCGGACGCGGCTCTCGAGAGGGCTGCCGAGCTGGACGCTCACGGCGAGAACTCGACGGAGGAGCGCAAGCACGCCGTGAAGTCCCAGCGCCTCGCATCGCAGGTGCTCGCGGATGCTCACGGCCGCCGGCACACCATGATCGCTGCGCTGCTGACGATCCTGCGCTCCGAGCCTCCGAGCGACCGGGAGGAGACGATCATCGACCGGGCGCTGAAGTACCTGGACGAGACCCATGAGGGCATCCCCGTCCTCGCGGACCTCCTCGCCGTCATCCAGGCCGCACCGGACGAGATCCGCCAGGTCGCCCTCGACCGCGGCGACCTCACCCGATACAAGGCGATCACCGAAAACCTCGAAGCCTCCCTCATCGGCCTCACCACTGGCGGCCGGCTGGGCGAGATCTTCTCCCGCCAGACCACCACCCCGATGCGGCGGGACCGGCCCGTGGTCTACGACGTGTCCTCCATCGATGACTCCGAAGGCGATCTGCAGGCCAGCATCCTTCTCGCCTGCTGGTCCGCCGGGTTCGGGACCGTCAACGTCGCCTCCGCCCTCGCAGAAGCCGGGCTGGAGCCCCGCCGGCACTACTTCGTGATCCTCGATGAGCTGTGGCGGGCGCTGCGCGCGGGAAAGGGCATGGTCGATCGCGTCGACGCCCTCACCCGCCTGAATCGTGCCCGCGGCGTGGGCCTGGCGATGATCAGCCACACGATGAGTGACCTGCTCGCGCTCGCATCGCAGGAGGACCAGATGAAGGCCAAGGGCTTCGTGGAACGCTCCGGCATGGTCATCTGCGGCGGCCTCCCGGGCGCTGAGATGCCGCTGCTCACGTCGGCCGTGCCGCTGTCGAACGCGGAACAGTCGATGCTCACGAGCTGGCAGGACCCGCCCGCCTGGGACCCGGTATCGGGACACGAGTCCGAGCCTCCCGGGCGAGGACGGTTTCTGATCAAGGTGGGCGGCCGGCCCGGCATCCCGATCCGGGTGCAGCTGACCGCCGCTGAGCTGGACGTTAATGACACCAACAAGCTCTGGCACACCGCCTCCCGCGCCGGACGCGCGAACGAGCCGCTGGCGACCGATCCGGTCGTGGTGGAGATCCTGCCGTGAGCGTCCTCGTCGCCCTCGGCGCAACGTGCGTCGCGGCCGGCGCCGCTGGCGCCTCGATCGTCAGCGCGATCCGCGCCCGCCAGCGGTCCGCGGACCGAGACCGGTTCCTGCTCACGATCTGCTGGGGCGGCTTCGGGCTCCTGGCCGGCTTCGTCGCGTGGGACCAGTGGGACCGGGTGATCGCGTGAGCTGTGCGTCGACGGTCGCGTTCGAGGGCTACCGCTGGAACTGCCAGCGATCTGCTCCGGGGGAGCACGGCTTCCACACGACGGATCTTCCCGTCTCCTTCGTGGAGCGGGGCCTCGCGGTCCTCTCCTGGGGGACCTCGCACCAAGCGCCCGCCGATGACTGCACCCCGCAGTGGACCGGCCCGATCTACACGGAGGAGTCCGCATGAGCGCCACCGCCAACAACCGCCGCCGCGAGCCCGGCAAAGCCAACAACGACGGCCTGATGCTCGGCGCCGCCGTGACCGCGATCGCCATCGTCGGCATCGTCTGGGTCTCCGTCGCGGCCGGATCCAAGCTCGACGGCGTGAACGAGGGCCTAACCTCCGATCCGTTCGAAATCCTGTCGGGGCTTGCCCGCGGCACGGTCACCTGGTCCTCGTCCGCGACGATGATCGCCGCGGCCGCCGGCGGCATCATCGTGCTCGTCGCGCTGTGGTTCCTCTGGATGAAGGCCCTCGGTCGCAAGGGCCGCGCGAACGTCGACCGGGCTGCCCGCTACATGGCGACCGAACGGGACCTGGCGCCGATGCTGAGCAAGGAGGCGATGAAGAAGTCCAAGCGCCTGGGTGTCGAGGGCTCACCCGGCGTGCCCGTGGGGCGGCTCGTGTCGACGGGGAAGATGCTCTACGCCTCGTTCGAGGACATGATCACGGTCGTCGCCGGCCCCCGCGTCGGGAAGTCGACGTCGCTGGTCATCCCGGCGATCATCGCCGCCCCGGGCGCGGTCGTCACGACCTCGAACAAGCGCGACGTGCTCGACGCGACCCGCGACGTCCGCGAGAAGGACGGGCCTGTGTGGGTGTTCGACCCGCAGCGCGTCGCCCGCGAGGACGCGACGTGGTGGTGGAATCCGCTGTCCTACGTCACCGACGACGTGCGCGCCGCGAAGCTCGCGCAGTACTTCGCCTCGGGATCTCGGGCGACGGACGCGAAGACGGACGCCTTCTTCGACGGCGCCGGACAGAACCTCCTCGCCGGCATGCTGCTCGCCGCAGCGGTCGGGCAGAAGCCGATCAGCCAGGTGTTCGCGTGGCTCACCGACGTCACCAATGAGGAGCCGGTGCGACTGCTGCGCTCCGGCGGATACCCGATGACCGGCGACGCGGTGCTCGGGATCATCCAGTCCACCGAGAAGCTGCGCGGCTCGGTCTACTCGACCGCTCAGGAGATGGCGGCGTGCTTGAAGAACACGCAGGTCGCGGACTGGGTGAACCCCCGCGGCACCGCGGACCCGCGGCCGCAGTTCGACGCGGCGACGTTCGTCCGCGGCTCCGGCACCCTCTACTCCCTTTCCAAGGAGGGCGCCGGCACCGCCGGCCCCCTCGTCACCGCACTCACCGCCGCCACTCTCGAGGCGGCGACCGACCTCGCCGACATCTCACCCGGCGGCCGGCTGCGCACGCCGCTGGTGGGGATCCTCGATGAGGCCGCGAACGTGTGCCGGTGGCGAGACCTCCCCGACCTGTACTCGCACTTCGGCTCCCGCGGCATCCCGATCATGTCGGTGTTCCAGTCCTGGTCGCAGGGCGTCGCGGTGTTCGGCAAGGAGGGCATGTTGAAGCTGTGGAGCGCGTCGAACGCGTTCCTCTACCTCGGCAGCGTGAAGGAGAACGACTTCCTCCAGAACGTCTCCGAGCTCGTCGGGGACTACGACCGCGAGACGACCTCCGCCAGCTACAACAAGGGCGTCCGCTCGACGTCGACCGCTTTGAAGCGCGAGCGGATCCTGACGGTGGACGAGCTGGGCGCGATGCCCCGCGGCCGCGCCGTGATGCTCTCCACCGGATCCCGAGCCGCGCTGCTGCGCACCGTGCCCTGGTACGAGGGCACGAAGGAGAAGGTCTCAGCGATCAAGGCCTCCATCGCCGCTCACGACCCCGCGATCGCGCCAGTACGCGGTGCCGAGCGGGCTCCTGTCGTAGCGATGGCCGCGCAGCCGGTCGTGACCAGCGCCGAGCCTGTCGTGGCGAGCGTCGAACCGGTTCTGGCGATCGATCTCGCTGCTTCGATGCGGGCTCTGATGGAGAACGAGGACGCCAAGCGGACGCGGGCGCAGCGTGACTGACGACGATCCGCTCGCGGGCGGAGACATACAAGAGGCTGCGGGCCTTCCGGCCGCCGTCGACAGGGACCGGGGCACCGCGGCTGCGTCGCTACTCGGCGCGTTCGACGTCGACGCGATCGCCGCGAGAGAAGTCGCGGACGTCATCACCGGGATCATCGCCGGGATGACGAAGGAGGCACTGGAACGAGCGCTCACGCCCGAGCGGATCGAGCTTATGCAGGTCCGCGCCGAAGCGGCTGTGCAGCGCTCGTTCGAGGAGGACTCCGTCCCGAGCCTCGTCTACGGGTCCGCTGACGAGTGGCTTCGGAAGTACTGGCGCTACACCTACCGCCGGCGAGTCTCCGCCAAGGGTCAGGGCACCGGGCGCTGGCGCGCCGACTGGTGGACCGTCGATGAGGCCGTGCAGCGCATCGAAGCGCTCTGGCGCAGCTGGGAAGCGTCCAGGCTCGACGCCGGGCTCGGGATCAGCGCCTGGTGGATCAATCACGCCGAGCCACACATGGCCGCCCTGCTGTCCACCGACGGACCGTTCACGGGCGCTACGGACGAGAACCTGCCAGGAGAGCCACTGCCGTATCGACCACCACCCGCGGGCATGTTCGATCCGGATAAGGGACCCTAGGTGCGTGTCGGCCATGGGCTGCGTATGGCGTGATCGGTTGGGCCACAGAGCCCGCAAGCCGCGGCCGTGGCGTGTGGTCCCGTCTGCCGTGGGTCACGGGCTGCACCCCCGAGTCCAACCAGATGCACCTCAACGCCGCCGGTCAGGCCGTCGCCGCGGGGCTCGTCGTCAGAGAACTCCTGCGCTGACGCTTCCCGAGGGCGCGGCACCCGCCCCAGCTGGCAGGAGCTGCGCATTCCGGTCGCGAATGCTCGGTTACAGATCACCTTCCACCCGTGACGTCCGTGCCTCGCGGCGCGGCTCGGAACGGCCGATGGTCGCGCGGGTGTCGACGGTTACCGTGGCGAGCTCGGAGACGAGGCCGGTGAGGGCCACTGCTGCATCCTGTTCCACCTAATCAGTCATACGGCAGCGTGAGCGTTGTTTGCGCAATAGGGCTCTCCAGCGATGGCACGCCGCTCTACCCGCAGAGAGCAGTGCCCGAGCCCCCGACTATCATCTCGGCCGCGGGGAACACCGCGCTCGACGGGTCGATCAACGGGAAGGTCATCGTCGTGCAGAACCTCTACGACGTCGACGCTCCGCCACTGAACGCCGTCTGGTACCAGCACCGCGTCCAGGACAGCCTCGGCGCCGCCGCAGACGACTCCTACAGGCTGTACCTCTACGATCGCGCGAACCACCAGGAGGGACTCGTCGCCTCCGATCCGGCCGGCCTCGTCCCCTACTTCGGCATGGTCGAGCAGGCTCTCCGCGACGTCGCCGGCTGGGCGGAGGGCGAGACTCCTGCCCCGCCGTCCACCCGGTACGAGATCGAGGACGCGCAGGTCATCGTCGGCTCCGACGCCGAGACCCGTGGCGGGGTTCAGCCCACCGCAGTCCTGACGATCGACGGTGCAGACCGTGCCGAGGTCGAGACCGGACAGACCGTGCGCCTGGATCTCACCGCGGACGCTCCCGATGGACTCGGCGCGATCGCGACGACCTCGTTCGACTACCTCGGCACCGGAACCTTCGACGACGCTCCCGTCGCAGAGCCCGCCAACGAAATCGCGACCAGTGCGACGCACACCTACACGACCGTCGGCACGGTCTTCGCCGGCGCTCGCGTCTCCGCCGATCGCGAAGGCGACGTCTCGGACCCGAACGCCCGGGTTCTGAACCTGGATCGCGTCCGCGTCGTCGTCAACGAGGGTGCAGCTCCGGTCGTCACCCCCGGGTTCCAGGGCAAGAGGCTCACCCTGACCGCGACCGACGACTACTCCGGCGTCGCGACGATCGAGTACCGCACCGTCAAGAAGGTCGGCGCTGCGCCCTCCGCATGGCAGAGCTACACCGGTCCGATCAAGGTGACCGGCTCCAGGACGGTCGTCGAGTACCGAGCCACCGACAACTCCGGTAAGACCAGCGCAGTGGGGTCCATCGCGTCACCGACGAAGACGACGGTGACGGGTAGCGTCGACCGTCGACTCGTGAGGGCCGGTACGTCGGTGGACTACGAGGTCGCCGTCTCCGCGGACGACGGCACCGCACCGACCGGGACGATCACTGTCACGGACAAGGGTCGAGTGGTGGCCACGGCGAACGTGACGGCCGACGCGAAGGGGAAGGTGACCGTCACCATCCCGGCGCTGAAGCGCGGCGCCCATGTGCTGATCGCGACGTTCGCCGGCGAGGGATACCTCGGGTCGAGATCGCGACCCTATCCGGTCGTCGCGTACTGACAGGACGCGGCGGTGGGGACGCCCAGGTCGGGCGTTCCCACCGCCGCCGATCCGCCGGTCTCCACCGGAGTGGTGCGGGTTTCGACCTCCGATGTCTGTGCACAGGACTTCGAGCATCTGCACGGTCGACGTCCTCCGCACGAGCCCCGCGATGTCGCGACGAGTTCCGGCGGCCGGGGGAACATCATCACGCGGCGCGCGTTCCGCTGACGGGACACGTCTGTCCGGGGCGGTCTCTCTGGGCTGTACTCGCAGAAGATCCCCGGGTCACCTAGGCGAGCGTCGTCCTCTGCTTTCTCCGCAGCCGACGAAGCGCCCAGCCCGGTTCCGCCGAGGACGGGAGTCGTCGCGGCGTCGATCACGGACGGGTGCCGCACTCGAGGGCACTCCCTCGATCATCCGCACCGGACGGGCAGCATCGAGACCCTCGCTAACGAGCCTCGGCAGGCAGCTCGAGGCGGTGCTCTCCGATGGCGAGATCGACATCGTCGAGACCGGGCCAGCTCACGACTCCGGGCACGCTCAGTCGGACGTCGAGCGTGACGCCGCGGGGCGTCCGCTCCCACCGGACGCTCACCGGTCCGCTCGGCAGGATCAGTTCGCTCTCGCACCAGTCGAGGCCAGGGCCAGGACGCGGCGCGAGGAGAACCCGGCCGTAGCCGGGCTCCAGAGGAGCGATCCCTGCGACCGTTCGGTGCAGCCACTCGGCGACCGACCCGAGTGCATAGTGGTTGAAGGACGTCATGTCCCCGCTGTTGAGACTGCCGTCGGGCAGCATCGAGTCCCAGCGCTCCCAGATGGTCGTCGCACCCATCGTCACCGGGTAGAGCCAGGAGGGGCACTCGTCCTGGAGGAGGAGCCGGTAGGCCTCCTCGACGTGCCCACTGTCCGCGAGCGCTCGCGTGATGAAGGGGGTCCCGGCGAAACCGGTGGAGATCCGGAAGCCGTTGTCGCGGACGAGGGAGGCGAGATGGGCGCCGGCCGTGGGGATCTCCTCCGGATCCAACAGCTGGAACACGATCGCCAGCGCATACCCGGTCGAGGTCTCTGGGACGAGTCGGCCGTCGGCGAGGAAGTGCGCGCGGAAGGCCGCACGCAGGCGCCCGCTCACTGTCGCCCACCGCTCCGCTGCAGCGGGATCGCCGAGATCGCGTGCAGCACGCGCGAGCATCGTGAAGGTGCGGTACCCGCTGGCCGTCGCCACCAGCGAGGTCGGAGTCAGCGCCGCGGCCGGATCCTCCGGCGGGGCGAGCGGGTCCAGCCAGTCGCCGAACTGGAAGCCCTTCGACCAGAGTCCGTCGGCGTCCAGCACCCGGGCCACGGCGTCGCCGTGTGCTGCCATCGTCGGGTAGAGGCGCGCAAGTCGACCGAGGTCGCCGTCGTGCTCGTAGAGCGCCCACGGAACCCAGACCGCTGCGTCGCCCCAGATGGCGGTCGGGTCAGGGGATCCGAGGATCGGGTTCGTCTCGGCGTCGGGCTCCAGCGCCAGGACGTTCGGGACGACGAACGGCACGTTGCCTCCGTTGTTCTCGGTCTCGACGGCGACGTCCAGCATCCAGTCCGTGAGGAAGTCCTGGACGTCGAAGAGGTAGGCGGCGGTAGGAGCGAACACGGCGATGTCCCCGGTCCAGCCGAGACGCTCGTCGCGCTGGGGGCAATCGGTGGGGATGTCGAGGAAGTTGCCGCGGAGGCTCCAGACGACGTTCTCGTGGAGTCGGTTCAGCTCAGGGTGGGAAGAGCGGAAGGTGCCGGTGCGACGGAGCTCCGAGCCGACGACGACTGCTTGCACGGCCTCCGCGACGTCGTCGTCCGTGCCCGGCCAGCCCGTGATCTCCGCGTAACGGAAGCCGTGGAAGGTGAAGGTCGGCTCGAACACGTCCGCGTTTCCGGAGAGGATGAAGCGATCGGTGGCCGACGCGGATCGCAGGGGCCTCGTTCCGAGTTCGTCCTGCTCGAGCACTTCGGCGTGCCGGATGACGATCTGCGTCCCGGCCGGTCCGGTGACGGACACCCGCAGCCAGCCCACGAGGTTCTGCCCGAAGTCGACGAGTAGTCGGCCTGAGGGGGATCGCCAGACCTCGACGGGAGCGATGCTCTCCTGCCTGCGCACGGGAGGACCGACGTAGGGTTCGAGTCCAGCGGACGGTGCGGGGATCCGCTCGACCGCCGCCCACGCGCCCTGCTCCGCGATTCGGGCATCGATCGTCTGCCCGTCGTAGAGGTCCGCGGCGAGCGTCGAAGACGGCGTCCACTCCCACAGCTCGTCGGTGGAAACGACCTGCTCACTCCCGTCGGCGAAGCCGATCCGGAGCTGTCCGGCGACCGCCGTCCGGTCGCCGTAGTGCTCACGGCCTGCGTAGAAGCCCAGGCGACCGGCGTACCAGCCGGGGCCCAGACGGAACTCGATCACGCTGTCGCGGTTCACCAGTGCCGTCACGTCGACTTCCGCGTAGCGCAGCCGCCACTGATAGCTGGACCAGCCCGGGGTGAGGAGGAGTCCATCGACAAGGTTCCCGTCGATGGTCGCCTCAGCGACGCCGAGGGCGGTCCACCGCAACGATGCCGACGCGACGTCGCCGCGGCTCGGATCGAGCTCGAGCCGATGCCGGAGCCGGACGACCCGCTCCGTTCCGATGCGTTCGGCGGGCGCGATGAACGACGGCGTCCAAGTGGTCATCGATTGCTCCTTGAGAGGTTTGGAGACGTCCAGCCCCAGGCCTCGTCGACGTGCGGGTACGGCTCTGCGCAAGCCAATCATCCGGTCCGCGCCGTTCCGGTCTCCGTCGCCGGGTATTGCGCAACTGCAACTGTTCGGCAGGACCGGGTCGGGGAGTCTTCTCTCTGTACGACCAACGCGGGAACGTCTGCCCTACCGAGCCCGCGCCGTCGGACGACGGCTCGACTCCCTGGTCACCAGTGTGCTCGGCAGTTCGACCCGGTCGTGGGGGGCGTCGGGCGCCTCGCCGCGCTGCTCGACGGCGAGCCGTACCGCTCGGCCGGCCATCTCGCGCAGCGGTTGCCTGACCGAGCTGAGGGCGGGCTCCGCGCTCGCGGCGCGAGGCTCGTCATTGAATCCGACGACACGGACATCGTCGGGGATGCGTTTGCCGAGACGGCGGGCCGCTCGGTAGACGGTCAGCGCCATCTCGTCGTTGCACGCGAACACGCCCACCTCGCCGGCTCCCGCGAGGGCGCCGAGGAGTTCGGGGGTCACCGTCGCGTCCGTCCACTGGCTGGGCACCCGGACCAGCGAGTCCTCGACGCCGGCCTGACGGAGGGCGCTCGCGAACCCCTCTTCGCGTGCCCGGCCGAAGCGGTACGGCGGCGTTCCCGTCACCACGACGAATCGATCGGCGCCTGACGCGACCAGGTGCTCGCCCGCGTCGCGGCCGCCCTGCAGATCCCTCGTCCCCACCGTCATCAGCCGGTCGTCCGGATCGGATCTCGGATCGAGGAGGATCACGGGGATCCTCAGGTCGTGCAACTCGAGGATCTGACGATGGGTGGGCCGGATGATCCCGAGGACGATGCCGGCCGGCCTGCGAGCGGCGACTCTCGACGGCCAGTCGTCCGTCGGGTCGTCCCTTTCCAGCGTGAGCACGAGATCGAATCCGAGCTCGAACGCCGCCGTCCGCGCGCCGTCGGTCACGGCCGCCGTCCAGTCGTCGTCGAAGGAGCCGAGGACCAGCTCGACCGTTCGGGGCTCACTGCTCGCGGGACGGCCCCCCGCGGACGTCGACGGGGCGTACCCCAGCTCGCGGGCCGCGTCGAGCACACGCTGACGCGTCTCGCGCCGCAGGTCCCCGCGCCCCGAGAGCGCCCTCGAGGCGGACGAGATCGAGACCCCGGCCGCCCGCGCCACATCGCGGAGGGCGACCTCCCGTCCGCTGTGCGCCACTGCCGGTCCTTCCCGGATCTCGTGATCGATCGGCGAGCTCCGCGTCTGAACAGGATGTCATGCGTCCCCCACCCGGGACGGTCGGCGTGCGGTCCTCGCGCTCGTCGACCCGTTGCGCAAAACGGCCGCTGCGGCATGCCGTCGATCGGGCGGCCGCTAGCGTCGGGCGTACGACGAAGGGCGGTCCGGGTCGAGAGGCCCGTGATGCAGCCCCCGTCGAACGAGCCGATGGCGGTCCGGAACGCGGGAACATCGCTCGAGGAGCACGGCCCAGAGCCGGCTCTCGCCTCACCGACGGCGGCATCGTCGCCCCTCTCAGGAAGCTCGTCATGATCGACCCTCACCCCGCCCCTGCCGGACCGGATCGCGGCCCCGCAGTCAGCGGAGCTCTTCAGCCGATCGTCCCGGGCTTCCACCCGGATCCGACGATCTGCCGCGTGGGCGACGACTACTACCTCGCCCACTCGAGCTTCGAGTACTTCCCCGGTGCCCCGATCTTCCACAGCCGCGATCTCGTCAGCTGGCAGCAGATCGGACACGTGATCACCCGTCCCTCCCAGTTCATGAGGCGCACCCACGGGCCATCGAGAGGTGTCTACGGCTCGACCCTCCGCCACCACGACGGCGTCTTCCGGTTCATCACCACGAACGCGAGCGACTTCGACTCCGGTCAGCTGGTGTTCACCGCGTCCGACCCGGCGGGGGAGTGGAGCGAGCCCGTCTCCGTCCCCCGCGCCATCGGCATCGACCCGGACCTGTGCTGGGACGACGACGGCACCTGCTACCTGACCTGGCACGCCCTCGACTTCGTCGAGGGCGGCAAGGGGATCCTCCAGGCGCCGATCGATCTCGCCACGGGCGAGCTGCTCGAGGATCCCTACCCGGTCTGGCAGGGCAGCGGACTCCCGGCGGCCGAGGGCCCGCACCTCCACCGCATCGGCGACTTCTGGTACATCGTCCTCGCCGAAGGCGGCACCGAACGCGGACACTGCGTCACCGTCGCGCGCAGCTCGAGCGTGCGTGGTCCGTTCGAACCGAGTCCGGAGAACCCGATCCTCACCCGGAGGAGCAGCATCCACCCGGTCCAGAACGTCGGTCACGCCGATCTCGTCGAGACCGTCGACGGGGAGTGGGCCGCCGTCTATCTCGGCGTGCGCCCCAGAGGGTCGACACCGGGCTACCACGTGCTCGGGCGCGAGACGTTCCTCGCCGGCGTCGCCTGGAAGGACGGCTGGCCGATCGTCGTCGACGACGCGTTCGAGGTCCCGCCGATGGCGACGGGGTTCGTCGAGGACTTCTCGACGAGGATCCTCCCTCCCCGATGGATCACCCCCCGCGGAGAACCCGCGGCCACGGGCGCCGGCGTGCAGGGAAGGGGATGGGTGCTCGATCCCTCCGCGCCGGGACCGCTCTGCGTCCGGGTCCTCGACCTCGCCTGGAGCGCGGTCGGACAGTTCTCCGGCGCAGGACGGATGACGGTGCGGATCGACGATCGACACTGGTGCGGGATCCAGTGGGACGGTGAGCGGGCCCGCGTGCTCGTGCACATCGGGGACGTGCTCACCGAGGTGGCCTCGATGCCTCTCAGCGACGCCTCCGCGCGGCTCGTGCTGTCGAGCGTCCCGAGCGCGTCCCCGCAGATCCCGCTGGGTCACGGCGGACCGGACGACCTCGTCGCCTCGATCGGGACGGCCGAGGGGACGATCGAACTGGCGCGTCTCGACGGCCGGTACTTCTCGACCGAGGTGGCGTCCGGGTTCACCGGACGCGTGCTCGCCTTCGAGGCCGGAGGACCCGGATCCGTTCTCCAGCAGGTCTCGTACGAACCGGCGTGATCCGGGTCCCTCGGCGATCGGTGCTCACGCGGCGAGGAGTCGCCGCCGCAGCCAGTCGAGGCGAGCAGCACGTGCCGCGGCCGCGAGAGCGGACTGCGGCGCGATGACCTCGAAGCCGTGGAAGCCTCCCGGCCAGACGTGCAGCTCCGCGGAGCAGCCCGCTTTCCACAGCCGGTCGGCGTAGGCGACGGTCTCGTCGCGGAAGGTGTCGGTGCTGCCGACGTCGAGATACGCCGGCGGCAGCGACGACAGGTCGCGGACCAGCGCGGCGGACGCCGGCGGATCGAGTTCCTCGGACCCGCTCCTCCGGCCGAGCAAGGCCGCCCAGCCGAAGGCGTTGTACGCCCTGTCCCACGTGCCGGTCCCGGCGAGTTGATGCACTGAGTAGCTGTCGTTGCGGCTGTCGAGCATCGGCTCCAGAAGGAGCTGCCCGGCCAGGGCCGGGCCCGAGCGATCACGAGCGACGACGGCGCAGCACGCCGCCAGCCCTCCGCCGGCGCTTCCGCCGGTGATGATCAGCGAGTGCGACGGCACGTTCCACGTGTCGAGCATCGACTCGACCCACACGAGACCGGCGTAGCAGTCCTCGAGCGGCGTGGGGTGGGGGTGCTCCGGCGCGAGTCGGTAGTCGACCGAGACGACGACCAGGCTCAGTGCAGCGGCGTGATCGAGCAGTTCGGCCATCCCGTCGAGGGGGGAGCCGGAGACCATGCCGCCCCCGTGGATGTTGTACGCGCATCCCCTCGGTACCACCGTCGTCGGTCGAGCGACGATGAGGCGGATCTCGCCGCCGTCGCTCGTCGCGACCACCTGCTGCGTGAGCGAGAACCGGCCGTCCGGGTCGAGCGCCTCGATGTCGGCGCGCTCGACAGCCGGGGCGCGCATCCTCGTGAGATCCGGGTCGGGGCGGCTCGATCCCGGAGGCAGGAGCGCGAGGAGCGCCGTCTCCGCTTCGGGATCCTGGGGCGGGGCGATCGGTCCTTCGGTCATGAGTCCTCCTCGATTCGGGCGCGAAAGTGGATCTGCCGTTCTGCGGTCCCCGATGTCGGCGCTCGCGGTGCTCGGCGACCCCGCCTGTTGCGTCAACGGGAAATCCGTGGATACTCTAACTCAGCGATCCGCAATGACGTTCCGGCAGATGGAATATTGAGAACGGCATTCAAGACGGAGAGCTGAATCGGACCCCCCCCTGCACACCCACAGACGAAAAAGGACTCGATCGATGAGGATCAAGAGAATCGCGGCGACGTCGATCGCCGCCGCCACAGCACTCCTGCTCGCCGGCTGCACGGGCGGCAGCGGCGGTGGAACCCAGCCGAGTGCCGACGGCGAGGTGAGCGGAACACTGACCGGCATCTTCGCCTCCGCGTTCAAGGACACCTACGAGGAGATCAGAACGGAGTTCGAGAAGGAGTACCCCGACGTCGACGTGAAGTTCGACTACCAAGGTGGCGACATCGGTCAACTCGTCATCACGCAGCTCCAGGGGAACACCGCTCCCGACATCCTCACCTCCTTCCCCGGTGGAGCGGTCGGTGACAGTGGTGACACCGTCGTCTCACTCGCCGCGGCAGGACGCGTCGCCCCCCTCGACGTCACCTGGGGTGACCAGATCCCCGAGGGCTGGGAGAACAACTTCAGCTACGACGGCGAGGTGTACTCCTTCCCGGGGGCCTTCCAGCCCCTCACCTCGATCTACAACAAGACCAAGCTCGACGAGGTCGGCCTCACTCCTCCGACGACCCTCAAGGAGGTCTACCAGTTCTGCGCGGACGCGCAGGCGAAGGGCGTCTACGCCTACGGCCAGGGTCTCGGCGACGCCGCCATCGGGCCCCAGTTCCTGACCTATGCACAGTCCGCAACCCTCGTGTGGGGCGCCGACCCGAAGTTCGACGCCGAGCTCGCGGCGGGTGACGCGACCTACACGGACTCGGCGTTCGTCGACCAGTTCACCATCTACAAGAAGATGTTCGACGACGGCTGCTTCGGAGAGGGCGCGCTGGGCCGCAGCCGCGACCAGGGCGCGACCGAGGTCGCCGCAGGCAACGCACTCAGCATCGTCGACGTCGGAGGCGTCCTCCCCTCGCTCCAGGCGCAGGGCCCGGACAACGAGTACGTCGTCGTTCCGATGCCCGCCGATGACAGCGGCAAGACCCTCTCGACCGCCCTGCCGGGCTTCGTGACCACCATCAACGCCTCGGCGAAGAACCCTGCGGCGGCGCAGGCCTTCCTCGAGTTCATGGGCAAGCCGGAGATCTCCGCGATCTACGCCGACGGTTTCCAGTCGGTGCCCGTGCTGCCGAACGACCAGTACACGCCGCCGGCCGCGCTCGAGAGCTTCGCAGCGGCCGTGGCAGCGGGTGAGACCGTCCCCCTGGGCACGGTGCGGGCCGAGGTGCAGACCACGCTCAACGAGCGGCTGCAGTCCCTGTTCCTCGGCGACACCACGCCCGAGGGTGTCGCCGAGGCCATGCAGGAAGCGCAGGGCTAGTCCGGGATCAACCGGGGCCCCTTCAGGACGGAAGGCATCGTGGGCGACTGCTCACGGTGCCTTCCGTCGTGTCCGGATGCGGCGGACGGCGCTCCCGTGGATCGCCACCCGCCCCGTCAGGAGGACGCGAGCGGATGACGTCCAGGAGGGAACTCGCGAACCCCGTCGGCCGTCCGGAGACGGGCGATGCTGCCCGGCGGCACGTCGATCTCCCCGGAGAGGCCGGCGTCGCTGCGAGCCCAGGTCAGCGCGGCGGGCCCCTGCGGCGTCAGGTGACGCAGCGACCCCCGTCTCACTCGCGGGTCGTCAATGGGATCGACGTCGATCACCGTCCAGCCGGGCGCGGCCGCTCGGAGGCCGCCGACCCGCTGGTGCACCCAGCTCAGAGCGCCGCCGAGGAAGTAGTGGTTGAGTGAACGGGCGTCCGCGTCCCACGACTCCCTCAGGGTCTGCTCTCCCGCTGCATACCAGGCGCCCCAGCCCGGTGCCGTCCTGCAAGTCAGGATGCTGAGGGCGAGATCGTCCCGTCCTGCGATGCTCAGTGCGTCGGGCAGGTACCGGGCGCCGATGGCCCCGGCGTCCAGGTGCCCGTGCGTCCGGTCCTCGATGTCGCGCACGAGGCTGCGGGCGACGGACGAGCGGAACTCCCCGGGGACGATCCCGAAGACGAGCGGCAGCGCGTTCATCGTCTGGCGATAGGAGACGCCCTGGACTGCGTAGTGCCCCGTGGAGGGGTCGAAGTGCGTCTCGTGGTACGTCCTGGCCGTGCGCGTGGCCGCATCGGCGAACCGGTCCGCGGCGTCCTGACGCTCCACCAGAGCCAGGATGCGCGCCGCATGCTGCAGGACGGTGATCATCATCAGCGTCGCGGTGGAAGCCGTCCCCTCCGGGGGGATGGAGTGCCCGGGAGCGAGCCAGTCGCCCCAGCTGCGGATCGGCCAGATCCCGTCACCCGCGATCGCGAGAAGCGAGTCGGCGAACCTCTCGATCATGGGAGCACACTGCCGCAGTACCGCGTCGTCCCCGGACTCCCAGTAGAGCTGCCATGGAATGAGCACGGCCGATCCGCTCCACGCGGGATCCGTCCGTTCGCCGAAGCCGGGGGTCGGCACGATCTGCGGGATCTCGCCGTCCGCGGTCTGCGAGTCGGCGTGGTCCTGCAGCCACTTGGCGAGGAACCCGTCGACGTCGAACTGATGCAGCGCCGCCTCCGTCGCCAGCATCGCGTCAGCGGTCCAGCCGTTCTTCTCGTAGACGGGGGTGTCGGTCGGGATGCCCTGGAGGTTGTTCAGGAAGGTGCGACGGAACGCGTCGTCGGCCCAGGTGAGAACGGGCTCGTCCGAGTCGAACCAGCCGCGCCGGTCGATGTCGGCGTGCATCGAGACCGCGGTGGGCGTCGAGGCGACCGCGCCGCCTGAGACCTCGACCTCGACGAACCGGAAGCCGCGATAGCCGAACCGGGCCGACCACGCCGACACGACGGCTGTCGTCTCGAACCGGTGGACGTCGAGTTGGGGTGTGCCCGCGACGAGCGTGTTCTCGACTCCCACCCGGCCGTCCGGCGAGAGCAACTCGCCGTAGCGGACCGCGACACTGCTGCCCGCTGGCCCCTCGAGGTCGAGGAGGACCTTCCCCGTGACGACCCGGCCGAAGTCGTAGAGGGTCGCGCTTCCGTGACTCGTGCCGACGACGGGGAGCAGTCGCCCCGCCTCGCGCGTCGGGGGCAGTGCGGCCCGTTCGAGGACGCCCGACGGGCCCGCGACGACGACAGCCGGCGACCAGTCCGGGGCTTCGTCCGTCGATCTCGAGGTCTCTCCACCGTAGAGCGTCTCGAGAACGGTGCCGCTGGGGGCGGCCATCCAGCCGCTGTCGGTGCCGAGCGCGTGGGCGCCGGCGTCGTCGCGCCAGAGGAGGACGGCGTTCATCATCGGCTCGGCATGCCAGGGTGCGACGTGCCACCCCCAGATGTTCGCCCCGCGTGCAGCGAACATGCCGCGGCCCGCCTGGACTTCGAGCAGGTTCGACCCAGCGCGTATCAGAGGAGCGATGTTCCAGCTCCTGTAGAGCACCCGCTCGGAGTACACGGTCGGGGCCGGGTCGAGGAGCTCGTCCCCGACAACGCTCCCATTGAGAGTGATGACGCCGTTCCCGAGCACCACGGCGGCGAGATGCGCGCTCGACGGAGCGCTCTCGACCCGGAACTCCTTCGCGAATCGGGGATTGGCCGCGGGTACCGTCTCCACTGCCATGCAGCGCACTCCGCGCACCTGGTCGGATCCCGCGAAGGCACGGCCGCGCGCCGGCTGAGCAGACACGCCGTCGTCCGACGCCACAGGCTCCGGTTCGCCCGTGTACCAGCCGACCTCTCCGCGCGAGCGGGTCAGTCGAAGGCGGTAGCGCCCGGGCGGGGCCGGCGGATCGAGGGTGATGAAGTGCAGGTGCCGGTCCCAGATGTGCTGCGGGCCCTCGACGGCGAGACTCCCGACCACGTCCCCCGTCTCCGACTCCAGTTCGAGGACGAAGGCGACGTCCTCGAACAGTCGACCGGTGAGGTCGGCGTGAACCGCGCAGACAGGACCCTCCGAGGTGAACTCCTGCGCCAGCGGCGCATCGCCCACCCAGTCGACGCGATCTCGGGCGATCGCGCGGAGGTTCCGAGCTGCGGGAGCGGTCGGCAGGGCGATCCAGGCCGATCGGGACCCCTGTTCGAGCACCGACTCCGCGTTCTCGCGAGTCGGATCAGTGACCGCGAGGGAGGCGAGGGTCGGTCCAGCGGGTGCGATCGGAGTCACGTCGGTCTCTTCCATTCGAGGGCGATGCTGTCGTCGACAGGTCGCGGACAGTGTCACGGGACAGTCGTCCTCGCACTCTAGCCAGAACGCCGTTACGGTTGATGGAATAACAAGATGCGACATGTCGGCTGACCGCCCGGCGCTCCGCTGCTGGAGCGTCGCTCAGCGCGGATGGGGGACGAAGGGTCGAGCCCACGAGGCGCTAGCGTGGACGGGTTCGTGAGTACGTGATGGGTACGGCCCCGCAAGACCGCGGTGCTCGCCCTCGAGGAGGATCGATGGCCGTCCCATCCGACGAGGAGCGCCTGGTCGGCGCCGACCGCGTTCTGGCTGTCCTGATCGCTCTGGCCGAGCATCCCACCGGGGCGACGCTCGAGGATGTGGCGCACAGTGTCGGCGCGACGAAGTCGACCGTGCACCGCGCCCTCGCCACGCTCCGGCGCGCCGGCCTCGCGGCGCAACTCGGTCGAGGGGTCTACCTCCTCGGCGACGAGTTCTACCGGATCGCCTTCCGCAGCTACGCCCTCCGGCCAGAGGGTGCTCTGATCCAGCCGGCTCTTGACGAGCTCTCGCGACGCTTCGGTGAGACGGTGCACTTCGCTGTACTCGAGGGGCAGGAGGTGGTCTACCGGGCGAAGGTCGATCCTCCCTCCGGGGCGATCCGGCTGACCTCGGTCATCGGCGGCCGCAATCCCGCCTACGTCACCGGAGTCGGCAAGGTGCTCCTCGCCGAGACGGTCGCCACGGAGTGCGACCTGCGCAGCCTGCTGGGGGACTCGTTCCCGAAGCGCACCCCCCACACTCTCGGTACCGCTGAGGAGCTGTGGGCCGAGCTGGAGCGGACGCGTCGACGCGGGTACGGCGTCGACGATCAGGAGAGTGAACTGGGAGTCAACTGCATCGCGCTGCCGGTGCGCCTGGGCCCCGGCCTCCCGCCGATCGGCGCGATCAGCATCAGCGCCCTCGCGTTCCGCACTCCGCTCGCGAGCCTGACGGCGCGCGCTGACGAGATCCGCAGCGTCCTCGAGAGCCATCGGGGCGCGGCCGCCTCCTGACGCTCGACCGAGCCACCACTCGATCGAGCCACCATTCGACCGGAGGCGTTCGGCGCGCCTGAAAAGCCTGGCGGTGCCAGCTGTGCATTGAGGGCGAGGGGGTTCCCGATGCTCGGCCCGCGCTGCACTTGCGTCCGCCGATCCCCGTGACTACTGTCGTCAACAGATGCGCAATGGCGTTTCAACTGTTAGAAAAAGGTCGAAGGTGACACAGATCTCAACGACGCCTCCTGTGGTGGACGCAGCACTCGGCGCACCTCCCGCTCGCCCCCGACGTCGACGCCGCCCATCGGTCGGCCGGAGTCTGTGGTGGATGGCGCTCCCCGCCCTCGCGATCTTCCTCTACGTGATGGTCGTGCCCACTGTCCAGGGAATGGCGGCGGCCTTCACGAACTGGTCCTTCGCCATGCCGGACGCCGACTTCGTCGGATTCGACAACTTCGTCAGGGCCTTCGAGGGCGACGCGGGCGCTGCTGCCCTGCGCACCCTGTTTCTGGCCCTCGTCGTCGTCGTCGGGCAGAACGTGCTCGGACTCGGGATCGCGCTCCTGCTCAACGGCAGCGTCATCGGCCGCAACGTCCTGCGGACGATCATCTTCGCGCCCGTGGTCGTGTCGGCGCTGGTGGTCGGCTATCTGTTCAAGTACATCTTCGGGCCCCCCGGGTACGGAGGCGTGAACTCGGTGCTGGCCGCGTTGAACCTTCCCGAGGTCGACTTCCTCGGCAATCCGACCATCGCCCTCTGGATCATCGTCGTCACGGTGATCTGGCAGTCCACAGGCTCGACCATGGTCATCTACCTCGCCGGGCTGCAGGGGGTGCCGCCGGAGCTCGATGAGGCGGCCGCCCTGGACGGCGCAGGCTACTGGAAGCGCTTCTGGTTCGTCACCCGGCCTCTGCTCGCCCCGGCGATCACCATCAACCTCATGCTCGGGCTCATCGGCGGCCTGAAGATCTTCGACCAGATCTTCTCGGTGACGGGCGGCGGCCCCGGCGGTCAGACGCAGACGATCTCGACGCAGATCTACCAGATCTTCTCGCAGTTCGGCGATTACGGCCGGGCCTCGGCGATCGCCCTGGTCCTCGCGATCGCGATCGGGATCCTCGCCGCCATCCAGTTCACCGTTCTGCGACGACAGGAGCGCAGCTCATCATGAAGACCACCCGCACATCCCGCATCGGATCGACCGTGCTCGCGTACGGCATCACGATCGTCTTCCTCATCCCGGTCTACATCCTGATCAATCTCGCGATCAGACCGACCGCGGATCTCACCCCGGCGCTCATCCCGAGCGCGAACCCCACACTCGACAACTTTATCAACGCGTGGACCGGGTCGTCGCTGCCCCAATCGATCATCACGAGCATCATCGTCACGTCGGTGTCGTGTCTGGTCGTGCTCGTCATCGGCACCATGGCGGCCTATCCGCTGGCGCGCTCCACGGCCCGGCTCTCGACGACGACCTACTTCGTGTTCCTGATCGGTCTGCTGCTGCCGTTCCAGCTCGCACTCATCCCGCTCTACGTCCAGATGCGCGATCTGGGTCTGCTCGGGTCGATCTGGTCGCTCGTCGTCGTGTACAGCGGTGTCCAGATGCCCTTCACGATCTTCCTGCTGACGACCTTCATCCGCTCGAGCGTGCCGCTCGAGTTCGAGGAGGCGGCTCAGATCGACGGCACATCGCCCTTAGGGACGTTCTGGCACGTCGTCGTCCCTCTGCTGCGTCCAGCTCTCGGCACCTGCCTCATCCTGAACAGCGTGGGGATCTGGAACGACTTCTTCACACCGCTCGTCTTCCTCGCCGGGAGCGGGCAGGTGACGATTCCGATGGCGATCTACCAGTTCGTCGGGCAGTACGTGAACAACTGGCCGCTGATCTTCGCGTCCCTGATCATCTCGATGATCCCGATCCTGGCGGTGTACCTGCTGTTCCAGCGCTACATCATCCGCGGTTTCGCCGGCGGCCTGAAGGGCTGATCGGGAACGGAGAGGGGGGCGGCCAGCAGGCCGCCCCCCTCTCTCCGTTCCCGCCGTCGGTCAGAGGGCCTTGCGGAACGCCTCGATGATCGACCGGCCGCGCTCCCAGTCGCCGCTCTCGTTCGTGAGATAGGCGAAGCCGACGCGGTGCTGCGGGTCGGCGAAGGCGACCTGCCCGAAGGCGCCGTCGTGGCCGAAGGACTCCGCCGTCAGATACCACTGCCAGTGCGAGGGGATCATCACTCCGGCCCCCCAGTGCTGGTAGGGCGGCTCGCCGGCGAACACGGGGGCACCGATGCTCCGGGGCCGCCGCAGCTGCCGCGCCGTCTCGTCCGAGATCAACCGGACGCCGTCCGTCTCCACGACGGCGGCCGACCAGATCTTCGCCACTCCCGACGCCGTGCCCAGGCCGTTCGCGCCGGGGATCGCCGCCCGGCGGCCCCGCTCCGACGTGAGGAGCTCGATCAGATCGAGGTCCCGTCCGAGGTCGGCCGCTCGGAGGACCCAGTGGTCCTGGTGGGTCTCGAACGTCGAGACGGCGCTGTCCTCGTCGGTTCCCGGAACGACCATGCGGACCACCCGATCGTCCTGCTCCCGAGGGAGACCCACCCAGACGTCGGCGTCGAGCGGATCGGCGACGATCCTGCGGAAGTCCTCGCTGAAGGAGCCGCCGCCCGCCGCCGCGACGATCTTCGCCGTCAGGGCCCCGTGCGAGATCGTGTGGTACTGATGGCCCCGCCCGGGGGTCCAGAGGGGCTCCTGCTCGGCCAGCTCGTCCGCCCACACGATCGCATCGTAGAGCTGCTCGTCCGTCACGGGACGGCGCGGAGCCGACAGGCCCGCCCGATGCGCCAGGACGTCGCCGATGGTCAGTCCTCCCTTGCCGTGCGCCGCGAACCGGGGCCAGATCGAGGCGAGAGGGGAGTCGAACCCGGGAAGATCCCCTCGCTCGACGAGGGCGGCGATCAGGAGCGACGACAGCCCCTTCGTGACCGAGGCCAGCGGGACGAGGGCGGTCGCGTCGAACGAGCGGCCGGCCGAGGCGTCGGCCGTTCCCGCGGCGAGGTCGACGACCTCCTCGCCGTCCACCCAGATGGACAGTGCCGAGCCGGCGACCGACCCGTGGGGGATGGTGGAGTAGAAGGCGGTCGCCACCGACTCCAGCCCGGGCGCGACTCTCGCCGACCCCCTCCGTCCCGTCGTCGTGGTGTCACTCATGTCCGCTCCATTCCGCAATAATCGATATTCGATTCTATTGATCGGAACGATGGGACGAAGGGTCGAGATGCACCACCAGGACGCCTTCTCCCTCGCGAGCGCTGACCTCTCGCTTCGGATCGACCGACTCGGCGCGCGGATCCGCTCGATCCGCCATCTGCCGTCATCGGTGGAGCTCCTCGCGCAGGACGGCGCGGCGGATCCCTCGGCCGCGCCGCGCACCGAGATCGGCTGGGCGCAGCGCTTCGCCGGCGGCTGGAACGTGCTGCTTCCGCACGCGGGAGAGGAGCGGCACGTCGACGGAGTGCATCACGAGTTCCACGGAGAAGCGGCGCGCAGGAACTGGACGGTCGAGCGGTCCGAGGGGACGACGTTCAGGGCGTCCCTCGTCCTGCGCACCGTCCCCTTCGCCCTGGTCCGCACGATCGCGCTGGATGACGAGGCGCTCGTCGTCTCGCAGCGCGTGCAGAACCTGTCCGATGCGGTGCACCGATTCGCCTGGGTCGAGCATCCGGCGTTCGCGGGACGGCTCTTCGATCGGGTCCCGTCCGTCACGGTCGGAACGACGAGGATCGCCGTCGCAGCACTCGGCGGGAGCGGCTTCAGCAGTGCGCCGGTCGATTCCGGCGGGATCCGGATCGCGGTGGAACCGCTCGGGGGAGTGCTCGAGCTGACCTGGGATCCGTCCGTCCTGCCGCACGCTCACGTCTGGCAGGAGAGGCGGGGCTCGGCCAAGGCCCCCTGGTTCGGTCGGGTCGACTCCGTCGCCCTCGAGCCGGCGTCCCACCCGCCGGGAGCGCCCCCTGCCGGGCTGGGGCCACTCGTCCTGCACGCCGGAGCGACCGTCGAGTCGTCGCTGACTCTGCGCGTTCTGCGCGGGTGATGCCCGGCGCGTCCTGCCGAGCGCGCGACGCGGCGCACTCGGCAGGGCTCACTCATGCGCGGGCGAGCACCGGGTAGTCGACGTAGCCCTCATCGCCGCCGCCGTAGAACGTCGCCGGATCCGCCTCGGTGAGTGCGGCGCCCTCGCGCAGGCGCTCGACGAGGTCGGGGTTCGCCAGGGCGAGACGTCCGACCGGCGTGACGTCGGCGAGGCCGGCCTCGACGTCGTCGCCGAGACGATCGCGCTCCTGCCCCGGCCGGAGCACCAGGAGCGACGTCGGCCACGCGCTCCGGATCGACCGGAGCAGCTCGTCGTCGCCGAGGTGCAGGACGTGGAGGTAGGCGAGTCCGAGCGGAGCGAGCTCGGAGACGAGGTGGAGGTACTGCTCGAGCACCTGGGAAGGGGTCCCCTCCTCCAGGCCGCCGAGACCGATCGCGGGGGAGATCCGCACCCCGACGCGATCCGCTCCGATCTCCTCGGCCGCGGCGCGCGCGACCTCGACCACGAGGCGCGCGCGGTTCTCGACGGATCCGCCGTACCGGTCGGAGCGGACGTTCGCGTTCGGGGCGAGGAACTGGTGGAGGAGGAAGCCGTTGGCGGCGTGCAGTTCGACTCCGTCGGCGCCGGCCGCGACGGCGGATGCCGCCGCGTGACGGAACTCCTCGACGACGCCCTCGACCTCCGAGGTGGTCAGCTCGCGGGGAACCGGGGTCTTCTGCGGTCCGGTCGGTGTGAACATGTCGACGTCGGCACCGATCGCCGACGGGCCGACGGGGTCGCTGCCGTTCGCGGTGTTGTCGGGGTGCGAGACCCGACCGGCGTGCATCACCTGGATGAACAGGGCGCCGCCCTCCTCGTGCACCGCGTCCGCGATCGCGCGCCAGCCCTCGATCTGCTCGGGGGAGTGGATGCCGGGGGAGTTCAGGAAGCCCTGTCCGGCGGCGGAGGGCTGAGTGCCCTCCGAGATCAGGAGGCCGAGGCCGGCGCGCTGACGGTAGTACTCGGCCGCAGACGCGTGCGGGGTTCCGTCGGCTCGTGCGCGGCTGCGGGTCATGGGCGCGAGGGCGAGGCGGTGGGGGAGTTCGAGGCGTCCCAGAGTGTGGGGCTGCCAGAGAGTCGGTGAGGGGGCCATGGTTCTGTCTCCGTTCAGGGGTGTGCAGCAAGAGAACTGACCGTGGTCGGAATTTATTCCGACAGAATCGGGTGATGGACACGACCCCTGATCGCCCGACCGGAAAACGAGAGCGCAACAAGCAGGACAAGCTGAACCGCATCGTCGCGGCGGCGGCCGGTCTCTTCGACGAGCTGGGCTTCGAGAGCGTGACGGCGCAGCTCGTCGCCGAGCGAGCGGAGATCGCGAAGGGCACGCTCTTCCTCTACGCGCGGACGATGGGCGAGCTCCTGCTCCTCGTGCAGAACGCGCACTACGCGGAAGCGGTGGCGCGGGGTCGCGCGGAGGCGTCGGCGGTCCCCGATCGCCCCGAGGCGGTGCGGGCGATGCTGCGCGCGATCGTCGCCTACAACCGGCGCCGCATCGACACGGGCCGTCGCTACCTGCAGGAAGTGCTCTTCGGGGACCCGGATCAGCCTCACCGCGTCCAGGCGCTGGCGATCGTCGCCGAGGCCGACGCCGTGATCGCCGGGATCCTCGGTCGTGGCGGGCGTCTGAGCGAGAGCGAGGCCGAGCGCCGGGCGCGATCGATCTCGCAGATCCTGTTCGCGAACCTCGGCCTGAGTGAGAACCTCCGGCTCGACGACGAGCAGCTCGTCGACCTCGTCGCGTCGCAGTGCGCTCCCCTGCTCGACTGACGACGACCGTCCGGTGGCGCTTGTCGCGCCGTCCACGGTCGCGCCGTCTCAGTACGTCGCCCGACCTCCGCTGATGTCGTAGACGGCGCCGGTCGAGAACGAGACCCGGTCGGAGGCGAGCCACGCGACGAGCTCCGCGACCTCCTCTGGCTGGCCGATCCGGCGCATGGGGATCAGGCTGGTGATGTGCGCCAGGGCGTCGGGCGCGGTCTCGGCGTTCATCGGCGTCGAGATCACGGCCGGTGCGATCGCGTTGACGAGGACACCCGTCGTGGCCAGCTCCTTGCCGGACGACTTCGTCAGCGCGATCACGGCCGCCTTCGACGCCGAGTAGACCGAGAGGTTGGGGTTGCCGTCCTTGCCCGCCATGCTGGCGAAGTTGATCACACGGCCCCAGCCCCGCTCGACCATCCCCGGGACGAAGGTCCGCATCGTCGCGACCGTCCCGAGGACGTTCACCTCGATCACCCGCCTCCAGTCCTCCGCACTCGTCTCGAGAAGAGGCACGCCCGGTCCGACGATCCCGGCGGAGTTGATCAGGATGTCGACCGGACCGATCTCGGCCGCGACGGCGGAGAGCGCCGCCTCGTCCGTGATGTCGACCCGGTGGTCGACCGCGCCGGCCAGATCGAGGGTCACGACGCAGACCCCCTCCGCCCTCAGGCGCTCTGCGGTCGCGGCTCCCAGCCCTCGGGCTCCTCCTGTGATGACTGCGGTTCTCATCTGTTCAGCTCTCCGGTGCGGGGGTGGCGGTCGAGATGCCGACCTGGATCTTCGGGCCGGGGCCCGCGCCATCCGGGCGATCGCCACGGAGAACGGAGGTGAGGCCGGGGAGGTCGACCGTCGCGGCGACGAGCGGGTGCGGGTCGACCGCGCCGCTCGCGTAGGCGTCGATCGTGCCCGAGAGGCCGGGCGACGCGCTGAGGATCCCGACGGCGGTGACGTCCTTGAGGGCCAGCGTCCGGGTGTCGATGGTGCTGGGACTCCCCGCGAGGCCGACGTAGACCACCCGTCGGCCCGGTTCGACGAGATCGAGGGCGCGGGCGGGGAGCTGCGGCGCATTGGAGGAGTCGATGACGGCGTCCCAGCTCAGGTCCGGGAGCTCGTCCTCGGTCCAGACTCCGTCGAAGCCGAGCGACCGGGCGAAACCCAGTGATCGGGCGCTGCGACCCATCAGATGCACCTCGGCGCCGGCCGCTCGGGCGAACATGGCGACGAGGAGTCCGATCGTCCCCGGTCCGAGGACGAGTGCTCGGTCTCCGGGCTGCAGGGCGGCCGCCTGGACCGACCGCAGCGCGTTGCCGCCCGGTTCCACGAGGGCGCCGAGGGTGTCGTCGACGGAGTCGGGCAGCTCCCGCAGGGAGGACGCGGGGACGCACACCTGCTCGGCGAGCGCGCCGGGGCGCCCGTCCCGGACGCCGAGTTCGTCCCGGAACCCGCAGACCCAGTGCTGGCCGCGTCGGCACCGGTGGCACACCCCGCAGCCCAGCATGGTGTCGCCGGTGACCCGCCGTCCCAGCCAGCGTCGATCGACCCCGTCACCGAGAGCGGACACGGTGCCCATCCACTCGTGGCCGATGCGGATCGGGTAGGTGGTGGCGCCGTCGGCGAGGTACTGCATGTCGCCGGTGAACAACTCGACGTCCGTGCCGCACACGCCCGCGCGCTGCACGTCGACGATCACGTCGCCGTCCGCGGCGAGCGGCGCCGCGACGTCGCGGACGCCGGCTTCACCCGGCCCCGTGATGACGAAGGCTCTCATCGCGGGGCGAGGACGTGCTGCCGCTGCCGACCGAGACCCTCGATGCCGAGCTCCATCACGTCACCGGGCTGCAGCCAGATCGGAGGCTGGAAGCCCATCCCGACTCCGGGGGGAGTCCCGGTGTTGATCAGGTCGCCAGGTTCCAGGACGAGGAACTGGCTGAGGTAGTGGACGATGAAGTACGGGTCGAAGATCATCGTCGACGTGGATCCGGTCTGCCTGCGGACGCCGTTGACATCGAGCCACATGTCGAGCGCCAGCACGTCGTCGATCTCGTCGGGCGTGACGAGCCAGGGTCCGGCGGGGTTGAACGTCTCCGCGGACTTGCCCTTGCTCCACTGGCCGCCCCGCTCGATCTGGAAGGCGCGCTCGCTGACGTCGTTGACGGCGACGAAGCCGGCGATCGCCGCCCGGGCGTCCTCGACGGAGTCGAGGTAGCTCGTCCTCGTGCCGATCACGATGCCCAGCTCGACCTCCCAGTCGGGCTTCGTCGATCCGCGCGGGATGCGGACGTCGTCGTCCGGGCCGATGAGCGTGTTCGGGGACTTGGTGAAGAGGATGGGCTCGGCCGGGACCGCCTGACCCGTCTCCGCGGCGTGGTCGCTGTAGTTCAGTCCGATGCAGAGGATCTGGTGCGGACGCGCGATCGGAGCGCCGACTCGGGCGTCGCCGAGCGGGACCGCTGCGCCGGCGGCCAGTCGCTCCTGCACGATCGGGCGCAGGCGATCGAGGCCGCCGGAGCCGAAGAAGCGCTCGTCGAAGTCGTCGACGACGTCCGACAGATCGATGTACGAGCCGTCCGGGCCCAGGGCGGCGGGCTTCTCGGATCCGGCGGGGCCGACGCGGAGCAGTTTCATGATTTCCTCAGGTTCGATTCGGCGCGGGGCGCATCTGCGACGGCGCCGTCTCCGTGCTCCATCGCGTGCCCTCTTTCGGTCGCGAGGCTTATGCTAGCCATAGTTTCGAACTGGTAAACAGTACTTCCGAAGGTTGGAAAACAATGGCGTCTCACGAGCTCCGAAGTTCCGAGTGGTATCGCGGCGACGGCAGGAACGCCTACATCCATCGCGCGTGGATGCGGCGAGGAACCCCCGCCAGCGCCTTCGAGGGTCGCCCGCAGATCGCGATCGCCAACACCGCCTCCGATCTGACCCCGTGCAACTCCCATCTCGACGAGGTCGCTCAGTCGGTGAAGAACGGCGTGTACGAGGCCGGCGGCATCCCCCTCAATCTGCCGGTCGTCTCCCTCGGCGAGACCCAGGTGCGCCCGACCGCGATGCTGTGGCGGAACATGGCGGCGATGGCGACGGAGGAGATGCTCCGCGCGAATCCCCTCGACGGGGTCGTGCTCCTCGGCGGCTGCGACAAGACCATCCCGTCCCTCCTGATGGCGGCCGCGTCCGTCGATCTCCCCGCGGTCGTCGTGCCGGGGGGCCCGATGATCACCGGCACGTTCCGCGGCCAGGACCTGGGCTGCGGCACGGACGTCTGGCGGCTGAGCGAGGAGGTGCGCGCCGGGGAGCTGCAGCGGAACGACTTCCTGAAGTCCGAGTCGTCCATGATCCGCAGCAAGGGCCACTGCAACACGATGGGCACCGCATCGACGATGGCGCTCGTGGCGGAGGCGCTCGGGACGATCCTCCCGGGCCTGGCCGGCACGCCGGCTCCCGACAGCCGGCTCCTCGAGGCCGCCCACGAGACCGGACGCCTCGCCGTCGAGCTCGTGCGCCAGGACCGCCGCCCGAGCACGTTCCTCACCAAGGCCAGCTTCCACAATGCGATCGTCGCCCTTGCGGCGATCGGCGGATCGACGAACGCGGTGGTCCACCTGCTCGCGATCGCAGGCAGGCTCGGCATCGACCTCACCATCGACGACTTCGACCGCATCGGTGCGGACGTGCCGCTGCTGGTGAACCTGCAGCCGGCCGGACGCTATCTCATGGACGACTTCCACCGGGCGGGCGGGTTCCTCGCCGTGCTCCGCCAGGTGAAGGACCTCCTCGACCCCGACGCGCTGACCATCACCGGGCGGCCCCTGGTCGACCACCTCGACGACGCCCGGGTCTGGGACGCGGACGTCATCATGCCCAGGGACGCGCCCCTGATCCCGCGCGCGGGGATCTCCGTCCTGCGCGGCAGCCTCGCGCCGGGCGGCGCCATCATCAAACCCGCCGCCGCCTCCCCTCACCTGCTGAAGCACCGCGGGCCGGCGGTCGTCTTCCACAGCATCGAGGACTTCCACGCCCGCATCGACGACCCCGACCTCGACATCGACGAGAACTCGATCATGGTGCTCCGCGGCTGCGGTCCGAAGGGATACCCCGGGATGCCCGAGGTGTCCAACATGCCGCTGCCCAAGAAGCTGCTCGAGCGCGGCGTCCGCGACATGGTGCGCATCTGCGACGGCCGGATGAGCGGCACCGCCTACGGCACCGTCGTCCTCCACGTCACCCCGGAAGCCGCCGCAGGCGGGCCGTTGGCACTCGTGCGCACCGGGGACAGCATCCTCCTCGACGTCCGCGCCGGTCGCCTCGAGCTCGAGGTGCCCGCGGAGGAGCTCGCCGCGCGGATCCCCGACGAGAAGACCGTGCAGGCGTACGCGAATCCGCGCAGCGGGTGGGAGCGCCTCTACATCGACCACGTCCTGCAGGCCGACACGGGGGCCGATCTCGACTTCCTCAGGGGCTCCCGCGGGTCGGAGGTGTCCCGTGAGTCGCACTGACCGCTCGGCGACTCTCGCGCCGGTCCCCGACGCGCTGGTCGCCGAGCTCGAGGCCGCCGCGCCCGGAGGAGTCGCCGTCCGCGCGACCGACCGACTCGCCTCCGCCCACGACGCCTCGCACTACCAGCTGACCCCGCAGGCGGTCGTGACCCCCTCCTCTGCCCGCCAGGTGGCGGACGTGCTGGCCGCCGGCCGCCGCCGCGGCGTCCCCGTGACCTTCCGCTCCGGAGGCACGAGCCTCAGCGGACAGGCCGGCTCCTCAGGAATCCTCCTCGACACCCGCCGACACTTCCGCGCCATCGAGGTCCTCGAGAACGGCGCTCTGGTGCGCACGGGCCCCGGAGCGACCGTGCGCGCTGTCAACACCCGGCTCGCGCGCTACAAGCGCAAGCTCGGCCCCGACCCGGCGAGCGAGATCGCGTGCACCATCGGCGGGGTCGTCGCCAACAACTCCAGCGGAATGGCCTGCGGCACCACCGACAACACCTACCGCACCCTCCACTCCGCGGTCCTCGTCCTGCCCAGCGGGACGATCGTGGACACCGCGGACGCGGACGCCGACGCGCAGCTCCACCGGGTGGAGCCGGCGCTGGCGGCAGGCCTCCTGGCGCTCCGCGACCGGGTCCGCGCGGATCCCGCCTCCGTGGACACGATCACCGCGCTGTACTCGATCAAGAACACGATGGGCTACGGTCTCAACTCGTTCCTCGACCACGACAGCGCCGTCGACCTCCTCGCGCACCTCGTGATCGGGAGCGAGGGCACTCTCGCCTTCGTCGCCGAGGCGGTCTTCCGGACGGTGCCCGTCCACTCCTCCGTCGCCACCGGCCTGCTCGTGTTCCCGGATCTCGCGGCTGCGACCGGCTCCCTCCCCGCGCTCGTCGCGGCGGGCTTCGCGACGGTCGAGCTGCTCGACGCGACCAGCCTCCGCGTCGCCCAGCGCGATCCGGAGGCGACCGCCGACCTGCTCGCCCTGCGCGTCGTCGACCACGCCGCGCTGCTGGTCGAGTACCAGGAGGACTCCGCGGACTCGCTCGCCGTCCGCCTGGCGCAGGCGGTGGAGGTCTTCGCGACCCTGCCGCTCGCCGGCGAGGCGGTCCTCAGCACCGATCCCGTCCGCCGGGCGCAGCTGTGGCACATCCGGAAGGGGCTCTACACCCTGGTCGCCGGAGCCCGGCCGTCGGGGACGACCGCGCTCCTCGAGGACATCGCGGTGCCCGTCGAGAAGCTGTACGGCACCTGCACCGAGCTCACCCGGCTCTTCGACCGTTTCGGCTACGAGGACAGCGTGATCTTCGGTCACGCCAAGGACGGCAACATCCACTTCATGCTCAACGAGCGCTTCGACGACCCGGCGTCGCTCCGTCGCTACGAGGCCTTCACCGAGGAGATGGTCACCCTCGTCCTCGCGCAGGGCGGAACCCTGAAGGCCGAGCACGGAACAGGCCGGATCATGGCTCCGTTCGTCCGTCGTCAGTACGGCGACGAGCTCTACGAGGTGATGCTCGAGCTGAAAGCGCTCGCCGACCCCGACGGTCTCCTGAATCCCGGAGTCCTGCTGAACGAGGACCCGGACGCGCACGTCCGCGACCTCAAGACCACTCCGACGGTCGAGGAGGAGGTCGACCGCTGCGTCGAGTGCGGGTACTGCGAGCCGGTCTGCCCGAGCAAGGACATCACCACCACTCCGCGGGAGCGGATCGTGCTGCGGCGCGAGATCGCCCGGGCGAGGGAGGCGGGCGACACCGTCCTGCTCCGGACGCTCGAGCAGGAGTACGAGTACGACGCGGTGGAGACCTGCGCGGTCGACGGGATGTGCCAGACCGCGTGTCCGGTGCTGATCAACACCGGCGATCTCACCCGGCGGCTCCGCGCCGAGAGCGCCGACGCCCTCAGCCAGGGGGGCTGGAAGGCCGTGGCGAAGAACTGGGACGTGGTCAGTCGCAGCGGAGGGATCGCGCTCTCGATCGCCAAGAAGGTGCCGTCGGTCCTGCCCGCGCTCGCGACCACGGCCGCCCGCGCGGTGATCGGCCACGACGTCGTGCCGCAGTACTCGAGCGAGCTGCCGGGCGGCGGTCGCCGTCGGCCCGTGCTCGCCGCTGTCGAGCCCGTCGCCGTGTACTTCTCGAGCTGCACGACGACCATGTTCGGCGCGGAGGGAGGCGGCGGCGTGGGCGAGTCCTTCGTCCGGCTCTGCGAGCGCGCCGGCGTCGCGATCTCGACCCCCGACGACCTCCCCTCGCTCTGCTGCGGGACCCCGTGGAAGTCGAAGGGGCTGACCGAGGGCTACGCGGTCATGAAGGATCGGGTGCTCTCCTCGCTGCTCCGGGCGACCCTGGGCGGTGTCCTGCCGGTCGTCTGCGACGCGTCGTCCTGCACCGAGGGTCTCCACGTCCTCCTCGAGAGCGCCGGCGAGCTCGGGATCCGGGTCGTCGACGCGGTCGCGTTCGTCGACGAGACGGTAATGCCCCGACTGCCGGAGGCGTCGAAGGTCTCCTCCCTCGCCCTGCACCCCACGTGCTCCTCGAAGAGGCTCGGAATCGACGGAGCGCTCTCCCGGGTGGCGGCGGCCGTCGCGGACGACGTGCTGATCCCCGAGGACTGGGGCTGCTGCGCCTTCGCGGGCGACCGCGGCATGCTGCACCCCGAGCTCACGGCGTCGGCGACGGGTCCGGAGGCGGAGGAGGTGCGGCGCGCGGACACCGCCGTCCACGCCTCCGTGAATCGAACCTGCGAGCTCGGCATGACGCGCGCGACCGGCGAGCCGTACCGTCACGTCCTCCAGGTGCTCGACGACGTGACCTGTTCCTGACCGGGAGGGCGCCGGGCGCCTCCCCGCGTCACGAGCGGGCGTGCCGCTCGAGGTAGCTGTAGATCTCGGCCTCGTCCACACCCGGGAACCGCCCGGCAGGCAGCGAGGCGAGGATCTGCGCGTGCAGTCGCGCGCTCGGCCAGGCCTTGCCCGCCCATCGCGCCTCCAGGTCGCTCGGCGGACGCCGGCAGCACGACGGGTCGGGGCAGGTGGACGTCTGCCGGTGCGTGGTCTCCCGCCCCCGGAACCATCGGGCGTCGTCGAACGGGACGCCGAAGGTGATCGCGAACGGCCCCTGGGTCGACTGGCCCGTCTGCACCGACGCCCAGTAGGTGCCCGCCGGGGTGTCGGTGTACTGCCGGTACTCCGTCGTGCGGTGCGCGCGCTCCGCAGCACGCCGGGCTGCCCACCTGCGGCACACGATCTGCCCTTCCACCGCCCCCGTGACGTCGACGGGCAGCGGGAGGTCGTCGTTCTCGTACGCCTTCAGCACCTCGCCGTCCGCTCCGACCCGGAGGAAGTGGACGTGGATGCCGAAGTGCTCGGTCATCAGGTTCGTCATCCGCAGGGCCGCGGCCTCGTGCGTCACTCCGAACGCGTCGCGGAAGTCCTCGACGGCCAGATCGCGCGCCTTCCTCCGGTTCGCCAGGAACTCGACCGACTGACGCTGCGGCATGAGGCAGGCGGCGGCGAAGTAGTTGATCTCGAGCCGCTGGTGCAGGAAGTCGGCGTAGGACTCGGGCGGGGTGTGCCCGAGCAGCTGGTGGGCCACGGCTTGGAGAGCGATCGACCGCAGTCCGTGCCCACCCGGGATCGAGGCGGCGGGGAGGTAGATGCGTCCGTTCGCCACGTCCGTGATGCTGCGGGTGGAGCGCGGCAGGTCGTCCACGTAGACGACCTCGAGGCCGAGCTGCTCGACCATCAGGTGCACCTCGCGGTGCGTCAGCGCGCCCGCGACGTGCCCGACCGCACGGAGACGCTCCTCGGCCAGGCGCTCGATCTCGGGGAGGTGGTTGTTCCTGGCGCGCATCATCGCGCGCTGCTGCGTGTTCCGCAGCCGCGCCTCCTCAGGAGTCGCCGACGCCGTCCTCGCTCGGCGCTCGAGCTCGCGGTGCAGGCCCACGAGGACCACGAGCACGTCGTCCGGCATCCCGCGCCCGGTCTTCACCGCGGGCAGGCCGAGGCCGGAGAACGCGGGCGAGTCCTGGAATCGCCGCAGCTCCAGCTCGAGGCCTGAGCGGTCGTCCGGAGCTTCGAGCCGGATCAGGTCCTCGACGGACACCCCGAGCGCACGCGCGAACGCGGGGAGCTCGGACGGGCGCGGCTCCCGGTGCCCGTTCTCGATCAGGGAGATCCGGCTGGCGCTCGTGCCGAGCTCGGCCGCGAGGTCGTCGAGCGTCATCCTCGCAGTGGTCCGGTAGTGGCGGAGTCTCGCGCCGAGCACCAGAGCGTGATGGGCGTCCTCCGCGAGAGGTCGGTTGCGAGGCACGAGAGGCGCTCCTTTGCTCGATTCGGTCGGGAGGAGCGCGATCCGTGGACGGACGGCGCTCCCGGGGAGGAGGAGACGGGCGGTCCGATCGGATCGCCACTGCTCGACGGGAGGTGAGGTCCCGCTTGACGATCGCGCAAGATCCGCCGTTCTTGACGTCAGCCGGGTGGCCCGCTCGCGGGAGTCGTGGACCACCATCAGTCTGACCGACGTTCCACCAAACGGAAAGGGCTCCGCTGATGACGCTGCTTCACGACCTCGAGGTCACGCACCGCACTGTCCTCCCGTTCACCGCCGTGCGGCTGAGCGACCTGCCCGAGGTGGGCGGCAAGAACGCGTCCCTCGGTGAGCTGATCGCGACGCTGAGCGCGGCCGGGGTCCGGGTGCCGGGCGGGTTCGCCACCACCGCCTCCGCGTTCCGCCGGCACTTCGCCTCGTCCGGCCTCGCGGACTGGATCGCGGAGAAGCTCGTCGGCCTCGACGTCGAGGACGTCACCGCCCTCGCGGAGACCGGGGCACGCATCCGCGAGCGGATCGTGGCCGTCCCGCTGGACGCCGAGCTGACCGAGGCGATCCGAGGGGCGTACCTCGACCTCGAGGCGGGCTCGCGCGGGGCCAGCTTCGCCGTGCGCTCCAGCGCGACCGCCGAGGATCTGCCGGACGCGTCGTTCGCCGGTCAGCAGGAGACGTTCCTCAACATCCGCGGGATCGACCACGTCCTCGACGCGACCCGCCGGGTCTTCGCCTCGCTCTTCACCGACCGGGCCATCGCCTACCGCGTGCACCAGGGCTTCAGCGAGACCGAGATCGCCGTCTCCGTCGGGGTGCAGCGGATGGTCCGCTCCGACCAGGCCGCCTCCGGAGTCGTGTTCACCCTCGACACGGAGTCGGGCCACGACGGCGCGGTCTTCATCACCAGCGCGTACGGCCTGGGTGAGGGCGTCGTGCAGGGCGCGGTCGACCCTGATGAGTTCACCGTGCACAAGGACTCCCTGCGACGTGGTCGCCCAGCGGTCCTGTCGCGCCGCGTCGGCTCGAAGGCGATCAGGATGGTCTTCACGGAGGACACCGCCGTCGGCCGCACGACCGCCTTCGTCGACACCGACCCCGCCGATCGCCGGCGCTTCTCGCTCACCGACGCCGAGGTGACCGAGCTGGCCCGGTCCGCCCTCGCGATCGAGTGCCACTACGGGCGCCCGATGGATATCGAGTGGGGCAAGGACGCTCTCGACGGGAAGCTCTACATCCTGCAGGCGCGCCCCGAGACGGTCGTGTCGCGCCGCGCGGTCGGCACCATCGAGCGTCACCGGCTCGAGAGCACCGGGAGCCTCCTCCTCGAGGGCCGCGCGATCGGGCAGCGCATCGGCTCGGGCGCGGTCCGCGTGCTGACCTCGCCCGGCCAGATGGCCGACTTCCAGGCGGGAGAGGTCCTCGTCGCCGACATGACGGACCCGGACTGGGAGCCGATCATGAAGCGCGCCTCGGCGATCGTGACGAACCGCGGCGGCCGGACGTGCCATGCCGCGATCATCGCCCGCGAACTCGGCGTTCCCGCCGTCGTCGGCACCGGGAACGCGACCGAGCTCCTCACCGACGGCCTGGAGGTGACGGCGTCCTGCGCGGAGGGCGAGACCGGCGTCGTGCTCGCCGGGATCCAGGAGGTGCGGATCGAGCGGATCGAGCTCGACTCCCTGCCCGCTCTCCCCGGCAAGATCATGCTGAACATCGGGAACCCGGAGTCGGCCTTCGCGCTCTCGGCGCTGCCAAACGACGGCGTGGGCCTCGCGCGCATGGAGTTCGTCATCTCGCGGCAGATCGGCGTCCACCCGTGCGCCCTGCTCGAGATCGAGGACCAGCCGCACGACGTCCGGGTGGCGATCGAGGAGCGGATCGCGGCCTACGACAGCCCCGCCGACTTCTACGTGCGCCGGCTCGCCGAGGGGGTCGCCACGCTCGCCGCAGCCTTCGACCCCAAGCCCGTCATCGTCCGCCTCTCGGACTTCAAGTCCAACGAGTACGCCGGTCTGCTCGGCGGCAGCCGCTACGAGCCGGTCGAGGAGAACCCGATGATCGGGTTCCGCGGTGCCGCCCGGTACCTCTCGAAGGAGTTCTCCGCAGCCTTCGCGCTCGAGTGCGAGGCGATCCGGTACGTCCGCGAGGAGATGGGGCTGCGCAACATCAGAGTCATGATCCCGTTCGTGCGCACCGTCGAGGAGGCGCGTGCGGTCGTCGAGAAGCTCGCCGAGAACGGCCTGCGCCGGGGCGAGAACGGGCTCGAGCTGATCATGATGTGCGAGGTGCCCTCGAACGCGCTGCTCGCCGATGAGTTCCTCGATCACGTCGACGGATTCTCCATCGGATCGAACGACCTCACCCAGCTCACCCTCGGCATCGACCGGGACTCCGCACTCGTCGCCGAGAGCTTCGACGAGCGCAACCCCGCCGTTCTGAAGCTGATCGACCTCGCGATCGACGCCTGCCGTGCGCGCGGACGCTACGTCGGCATCTGCGGGCAGGCGCCCAGCGACCATCCCGAACTCGCTCGATACCTCTTCGATCGGGGCATCTCGTCCCTCTCACTCAACCCCGACACCGTCGTGGAGACCTGGAGCAGCCTCGCATGAGCCGAACAGTCATCATGGGCCCGCCCGGCGCGGGCAAGGGCACGCAGGGAGCTCTCCTCTCCGCGGTGCTCGGCGTCCCCCACATCACCACCGGTGGGCTGTTCCGCGACGAGGTCGGCCGCGGGACCGCGCTCGGCCTCCAGGTCGCCGACGCGCTGCACAGCGGCCGCTACGTGGACGACTCGCTCACCACCGCCATGCTGCGCGGGCGCCTGCAGCGCGACGACGCCGCCGACGGGTTCGTCCTCGACGGATATCCCCGCACGATGGAGCAGGTGGCCGCTCTCGACGAGCTGCTCGACGAGGAGGACCGGGAGATCGAGGCCGTGATCCTCCTCCACGTCGAGGAGAGCACTCTGCTCGCACGCCTGACGAACCGGGCGGAGGACCGTGAGGACGATCGTCCCGAGGTCGTCCGCGAGCGGCTCGCGCGCTATCACGAGCTCACCCCTCCGATCGCCCAGGCGTACGAGGAGCGGGGGCTGCTGCGACGCATCAACGGCGCCTACCCGGTCGAGCTGGTCGTCGAGGCCGTCATCGCGGCCGCCCGTGCCGTCCGGCATCCACTCTCGATGCACGGTGAGCCGTTGCGATGACACCGCCGCGGACGTTCGGCCCCCTCCCGGTCTGAGCGGTCCGGGAGCTCCCTGACCACCCGCCTCGAGCGGGACGAGACCGGCGCCGCATCCCCGTCGCCGGCGCCGGGAGTCGAGACCGCGGCCCGAGAGGGCCGCGGTCTCCTCTCTCCTGAGGAGCCGACTCGGTGAGCGCGGGACAAAGCGCGGATGCACTCAGTATTGAGGGCAAAATGCTGTTCCAGCTCTTGATAAAGCGTCTCCACAGCTTCTAAAGTTGTCCTGTCCTCAAAGTTGAGGGACGCGGAGGCTCCCACAGAGCTCCGCCTTGGACGCGGTGACGAGCGGGAAGTGGAATGACGATGGAGTCGAACGAAGCGATCACAGTGGAGAAGCCCTCGAGGGCTGATCGCGCTGCCGAGAAGGCCGAGAAGCTCAAGGACCGGGTCCCCTTCAAGAAGGTGATCCCCTGGTCCACGCACTCCTTCACCATGAACGCCCTGATCGTGCTCACCGGGTACTTCACGATCTACGCGACGGACACCCTCGCGCTCAACCCCGCCGTCGTCGGCGGTCTTCTCGTCCTCGCGAAGGTCATCGACGCGATCGGCGCCCTGCTCGCGGGCTATCTCATCGACCGGGCCCCGGACACCCGGTTCGGGAAGGCTCGGCCGTTCGACCTGCTGATCATCGCCTGCTGGGCGACGACGGCCTTCATGTTCTCCGTCCCCGGAGACGCGGGCGACGTCGTCAAATACGTCTGGCTGTTCAGCTCCTACACGCTGCTCACCGCGCTCTTCATGCCGCTCTACAACGCGAACAGCCCGCTCTACACGGCGCGGGTCTTCCCGAAGAGGGAGCACTACAGCGATCTGGCCGCCAAGAGCGGCCTCGTCACCGTGGTCGTGGCGATCTTCATCACCATCGGCGTGCCGCTCGCGGTCCAGGCGGCCGGGAAGGACCCGGGCATGTGGGCCCTCGTCGCACTCGCCCTCGCCGTCCCGTTCACCATCATCGGGCTCATCCGGTTCTGGGCGTTCCGCGAGTCCCCGGACGCGGCCGAGATCGCCACAGAGCGACTCCGCATGAGCGACATCCTGCTCGTCCTGCGCACCAACCCCTACATCTGGGTGATCTCGCTCATCGCACTCCTCGTCGGCATCTACGCAGGCCTCGGAGCGGGCGCCTACTACTTCCGCTACATCGTCGGCAATCTCGGACTGCAGGGCATCGTCGCGATCTCCTTCGTCGCGCTGCTCCCGCTGATGGTCTTCTTCCCCGTCCTGATCCGGAAGTTCTCCGTCTCGCGGATGATCGCCGTCTCCAGCTTCATCGGGGCTGGGGGATTCCTGGTGATGATGGTCGCGGGTGGCAACATCGCGCTGATCATGGTCTCGTCCGTGCTCACCGCTCTCGCGTCGCTGCCGTTCAACTTCCTCGCTCCCGTGCTGATCATCGACAACTCGACCTACAACGAGTACAAGGGCCACCGGCGGCTGGAGAGCGTGGGCGGCGCCCTGTTCTCGTTCGCCGGTACCGTCGGAGCGGCGCTCTCCGCAGGCGTCCTCGGCATCGTCCTCACCGTCGCCGGATACGACGGGTCCGCGGAGACGCAGTCCGCCGCTGCGCTGGACGGCATCATCGCGCTGAACAGCTGGATCCCCGCGATCTTCGCGGTGCTCGTCGGTCTCGTCGCGCTCTACTACCACCGTCTCGAGAAGGAGATGAAGGTCATCAGCGCCGAGGTCGTCGCCCGCCGGGCAACGGCGAAGGAAGGCACGATCGCCGGCGACGTGCCGCTGTCACCCGCCGCCGCCACCACCATCTCGGGTACTGAGGCCGTGCGCGTCGTCCGAGAGGAGAGCGGCTCTCCCTTCGGTCGCCGTCGGCGCCGCGGCAAGTGAGCGCACTCGACCTCCCTCCCGAGCATCCAGAAAGGCACGAACCATGACCAGCACCTCACCCGCAGAGACCGTCACCGGGAGCCTCCTCGGCTCGTGGCCGTTCGAGACCGAGGACGACCTGTTCCTCTCGCCGTTCCTCGACATCGACGAATGGCGTGACGGTCCGGTCCGCCACCGGTACGTCCACGGCGGGTTCGCCGGGACGCAGACCCTCTTCTCCTTCTACTTCCCCGAGCAGTCCGGCTACGAAGGCCGCTTCTTCCAGCACGTGACACCGTTCCCGCAGAGCGAGGATCTCGCACCGCTCGACGACGGCGAGCACAACAAGATCGCGTTCGCGATCGCCAGCGGGGCGTACTTCGTCGAGACGAACGGCGGAGGCGGTCAGCTCTACGACCCCGCCAGCGCGGATCCTTCGATCGGCGCCTACCGGGCCAATGCGGCGTCCGCCGACTTCTCGCGCCGAGTCGCGCAGCGGCTCTTCGGCGATCACCGCGTCTACGGCTACCTCTACGGAGGCAGCGGTGGCGGCTACCGCAGCATCGGGGCGGCCGAGAACACGGAGGGGGTGTGGGACGGCTTCGCCCCGCACGTCATCGGGAGCTCGGTGGCGATCCCGAACGTCTTCACCGTGCGCATGCACGCGATGCGCCTCCTGCGCGACAAGCTGCCGCAGATCGTCGACGCCTACGACGTCGGCGGGGATCCGGCGGCACTCGACCTCAGCGAGGAGGAGGCGGACGCCTTCGCGGAGGTGACGAGGATGGGGTTCCCGCCGCGTTCGTGGTTCGGCTGGAAGACCATGGGGATGCACGGGTTCCGGGTCCTCTACCCCGGGGTCATGGCGGCGGATCCGACCTACTCCGAGGACTTCTGGACGAAGGACGGCTACCTCGGCGCCGATCCGGGATCGTCGGTGCACCGGGACCGCATCCAGCACACGAGCACGATCGTCGAGCTCCTCGGATCGGCCGAGAACGAGGACGGCGACCTGGTCGCCGGAAGCGTGGACGAGTCGTTCCTGCACTCGGCCGGAAACGCCCACCACATCACCGGCGTCCGCCTCGCGGAGACCCCGACCGGGTGGCTGCTCGGAGGGCAGCTCGACATCCTCTCCGGGACGTCGGCGGGACGGACGGTGCAGATCACCGCGATCGAGAACGGCGTGATCGAGATCGAGCCCGGACAGGGCGACGTGCTCGCCGGTCTCTCCGTCGGAGACGAGGTGACCGTCGACACCTCGAGCTTCCTGGCCGTGCAGACCTATCACCGACACCAGGTGCCCGGCCCGGACTTCCCGGTCTGGGACCAGTTCCGCGACGAGAAGGGGGAGCCCGCACTGCCGCAGCGGCCGGTGCTCCTGGGACCGCTGCTCAGCCGCGGGGCGTCGGGCAGCGTGCAGACCGGTCGGATCGCGGGGAAGATGATCGTCGTCTCGACCCTGCTCGACCGAGAGGCCTTCGCCTGGCAGGCCGACTGGTACCGCCGGAAGGTGCTCGAGCACCTGGGCGACGAGACCGGGCAGTTCCGCCTCTGGTACATCGACAACGCGCTGCACGGCGACGACGGACCCCAGGAGTTCCCCGCCCGCAGCATCGCCTACGTGGGCGCGCTCGAGACGGCGCTGCGCCAGCTCGCGGCCTGGGTCGAGCGAGGCGTCGAGCCGGCACCGACGACGGCCTACGAGGTGGTCGACGGGCAGGTCCTCGTGCCGGCGAGCGTCGAGGAGCGCCACGGTGTCCAGCCCACGGTCGCCCTCTCGGTGAACGACGCGGAGAGCGCGCACGTGAAGGTGGGGGAGCCGGTCTCGGTCCGAGTGGAGGCGGAGGCGGCGGACGGCGGTGTCGTCGTCGAGCTCCGCGAGGTGACGACGACCGCGGACGGCGAGGAGGTCCTCGGCGCTGCGCTCGCCCTCGAGCCGGGATCCCGCGTCGCGACCGAGTACTCCGTGACCTTCGACGCGCCCGGCACGCGCTTCCTGGCCGTCCGGGTGACGGCGCAGACCGACGGCGACCCCTCGGACCGCTTCGGACGGGTGGAGAACATCGCTCGCGCGCGGGTGATCGTCGACGCTTGAGACGGGAGCCCGGACATCGCCTCGCTCCGATGTCCGGGCCCCGCGCCCGCCGAGGCCGGCGACCGCACCTCCGATCGATCACGGTCGGGTCGTCTTCAGCGCGAAAGTAGAGTGTGACCATGAGCACCACGTCCCCGACGAAACGTGGCCCGTACGCCCCGACGAGGAGACGTCGCGAGACGATCGCGAGAGTGGTGCTGGAGCTCGTCGACGCCGTCGGCCACGAGGGTGTCACGACGGCGCTGGTCTCCCAGCGCTCCGGCATCAACGAGACGACGATCCTCTACCACTTCCCGTCCCGGGATCACCTCCTGGTCGCCGCCCTCGCTCTCGCCGACGACGAGGAGGCCGAGCGTGCCGACGCCTATGCGGACGACGCGGTGCTCGACATCGGGGCGATCGCACGGGTCCCCGGGATGGACTTCGAGAACCCCCGCTTCAGGCTCTTCCTGATGCTTCGAGGCCAGTCCGGCGACAGTGCGCATCCCGCCACGGAGTACTTCAAGGAGCGAGCCGCGCGCCAGGTCGCTCTGTTCGCGCAGTTGATCCGTCACTCGCAGGAGGCGGGGCTCATCCTGGACGGACTGGATCCGGTGATGACCGCGCGTCAGATCATTGCGATCTGGGACGGTCTGGGGCAGCTCTGGCAGTCGGACCGGGAGTTCGACGTCGCGGCGCTGCTCGAGGATTCGGTGCGGCGCCTGACGGGCCAGAACCTCCTGGAGATCCAGAGGCTGCTGACGCGGGCGATGGTGCATCCCGGGCCGTGAGCGCGGGACCGGCCGCGCCTGATCGGACGACGGGACGCCGTCACGGGCCGGACAGGCGACGCAGATCCACTCCCGAGACGGTCGAGAGCGGGGCGCCCGGGAGGGAGTCCAGTGACAGGACGAGCTTCAGCATGAGGCGCTCGAGACTCTCGAACTCCTCAGCGGTCCAACCGTCGGCGGCCGGCATGCTGGTGCGGTCGATGGTCGCGCTGATCCGTGCGGCGACAGTCCGCCCGTGCTCGGTCAGGACGATGACGGTGGCGCGGTCGTCCTTCGGATCCGCCATCCTCGTCACCAGGTCGGCGTCCTCGAGGCGCCGCACGATCTTGCTGATGTTGGAGGTCCCCGTCTGGATCGCGTCCGCGACGTCCGAGGGGCGGACCGCCCCGCGATAGATGAGCTGATTCACCAGGAGGAACGCCGGCAGGTCGTCGTGGAGGGGGAACCCGCTCTCGCGCATCAACCGCTCCCGGGAGCTGCTGGCGGTCGACCAGGTCACGAAGGCGTGCAGGGCGACCCGGAGACGCGCCTCGTCGATTCCCACGAGGGGTCGCATCACCTCGGAGGACGGCGTCTGCGAGGCATGACGAGCCCTGGCCATGTCCGTGCCTCTCCTCCCGACCACGAGTCCGTCCGTCGCGATCGTCCGTTCGCACGGTGGCCGACGAGCCGCTCCTCGAGTGTAGGTCGCGCGCGGGACGCCTCCGGCGGCGTCAGCTGATCACACCGTTCCCGCCGAGGAGGACACCTGTGCGGAGTCCTCGGCGACGGAGCAGGAGACGACGTGCTCGCCGGCTCCGAGGTGACGACGGATGCCGAGGAGGACGACCTCGGCCTCCGTTCCCGGGGGGACCGTGAGGTGCAGGACGACTCGATCACCCGATCGCTCCCACCTCGAGGCGATCGTGCCGTACGGACTGGCGAGAGTGGTCGCAGCGGAGTCGAGGTCGCCGAGGACCGGGGCGACCAGGAATCGGCGGTAGCCGGGCTCGAGTGGCCGCACGCCCGCCACGTACTCGTGCAGGAACTGACTGACACTGCCGAACGCGTAGTGGTTGTGGGAGTCGAGTGCCTCTCCCTTCTTGTCGTACCCCTCCCAGGTCTCCCAGATGGTCGTCGCCCCCCGCGCCACCTGCGCCAGCCACGACGGTGCGGTCGGATGGAGGAGGACCCGCCAGGCGACATCGCTCCGGCCGTTGTCGCACAGGGCGGGCAGGAGCAGGGCGGTGCTGAGGAATCCGGTGTCGAGATGCCCGTCGTTGCTCTCGATGAGCTCGACGAGACGAGCGGTCGCGGCGGTCGTCTCGGATTCCGGAAGCAGGCCGAACGCCAGGGCGCGCACGTAGTCGTCCTGCCGGTCCGCACCGATCCGGGCTCCTCCGCGTCGGACGAAGGCGCGGTTGTACGCTTCTCGCGCCTTTCCGGCGACATCCGCGAAGTGCTCGCGATCGTCGTCGTACCCGAGCACCGCGGCGATCGTGCTGAGGATCCGAGCGGAGTTCGCGTAGTACGCCGTCGCCACCTCGGGTCGTCCCGTGAGCAGGTTCCCGGCCATCTGAGAGGCTGCGCTCTCGCCCGGGCGAAGCCATTCGCCCCAGTTGAAGCCGGTGTCGATGATGAAGTCCTCGAGAGGTCCGAGGCGTCGCCCCAGACGTCGCGCGACTCCTCGCCGACGTCCGCGGTGCTCGAGGAACGTCACCCAGGCCTTGGCGCTCGAGTACTGCCGTTCGAGGACGCCGGCATCTCCGAAGTACTGGTACAGCGTCCACGGGAGCATGACCGCGACATCCCCCCATCCCACGGAGGTCCTGGCCATGTCCTGCAGCTTGTCCCGCTCGCTGAGAGACTGCGGTGCTTCGGAGGGGATGACCGGAGGGATCGTTCCGTCCTCGAACTGATCGACGGCGAGATTCCGGAGATAGCGTCCGAGGTAGGCGTTCGTCTCGGCGAGGATGCTGGCCGTCGGCCCGAAGATCTGGATGTCCCCGGTCCAACCGGACCGCTCGCGGGTCGGGCAGTCGGTCGGTGTATCGGTGAAGTTCGAGTTCATCGACCACCAGGAGTTCTGCCACAGCTGCACGAGGCGGGGGTCGGAGCAGTCGAAGCCGCCGGTGCGCTCCATCCGCGTCGAGACGATGACGGCTTCGACGTCGGAGTCCGTCAGGGTGCGGGTGCTCCCCTCGACCGAGAGGTACCGGAAGCCGCGGATGGCGAACGTCGTCTCGTAGACGTGCTGGGCTCCGTCCAGGATCACCTCGTCACGCTGGAACCACTCCTCGCGCTGGGAGGACCCGGGGAAGTGCAGATAGTCGGTGTTCAGCTCGCCGTCACTGGTCAGGACCTCGCTGTACCTCACGACGGCCGTGCTTCCGGCGGGTCCGTCGAGGACGAGTCGAGCGTGCCCGTTGATGTTCTGGCCGAAGTCGACGAGCTGGTGCCCGCTCGGGGTGGTGGAGACCGTTCCTGCGAGAGCGGCGACCTCGGTGACCCGCTCGACCTCCTCCGCGATCATCCGACGGGGGTGCGGGGGCAGAAGGACCGCCTCCCGGGCGTTCTCCGGTCCGCTTCCGAGGTGCAGCCAGTCCTCGGCGTCGACCCGGAGGTCGACGCGTTCTCCGAACTTCGGGTCGGCGGAGCGGATCCGCCCGTCGCCGACGGTCCAGGAGGTGTCGCTGCCGATGATCACTCGGCCCCCCGTCTCCAGGTCGACGGCGATCTGGGCGATCGCTGCGAGGCGATCGCCGAAGCGCTCGGGCTTGGAGAACGCTCCGAGGCGACCGCGGAAGCGTCCCTCGGACACGACGATCCCGATGGCGTTCCTGCCCGGAACCAGGAACTCGCCGACGTCGTACGTCTGATACTCGACATACGAGTCGAAGGGCGTGAAGCGCGGAACGAGAGCCTGTTCCGTCACGTTCCGCCCGTTGATCCACAGTTTGTACCAGCCCAGGGCTGTCACGTACGCACGCGCACGGACGACGCCGTCCGGCAGGTCGACGTCGGAGCGGAAGTGCAGAGTTCTCGGTGAGGTCGGATCCTGATCGGTGATCCATCGGGCGGACCAGTCGCTCTCCTCGAGGAGTCCGGTTTCGAAGAACGACGGCCGGCTCCACTCGGACGGGGTGCCGCCCGAGTCGACGCGGACTCGCCACCAGTACCGCGTGGTCGAGGCCAGAGGGGGTCCCTCATAGGCGTGGCCGAAGGGTCGGGGATCCTCTCGCCACTCGGAGCGCCAGAGGATCGCGGGCTCTGAGAACCGGGCATCGCGGGAGACCTCGATCTCGTACCGGTCCTGACGCTCCTCCGCCACCTTCCAGGCGAAGCGCGGAGCCGGCGAATCGAGTCCGAGGGGCTCCGAGCGGTGGTCGACGGTGAGTGCGGAGACGGAGGGGGTCATGCGGTCCTCTCCTCGGTGACCGCGTCGACGGAGGAGGGGTTCGCCGCGGCCGGCGTACCGGCGGAGGCCCTCTCGTGATCCGTCGTGAGGAACTCGCTCGCGGCGTCCCGCCGCCGGAAGACGACCCACGCCCACGAGACGCCGACGAGGGCGAGGGCGGCGAGCACCCCGTACATGACGCTCGGCCCCACCGCCAGGAGCAGCGGAGTGACGGAGGCGAGGCCGGCTGCGGCGAACCGCGCGACAGCGATGATGACGCCCTGCGCCGTCGTCCGGAGGAGAGTGGGGAAGGACTGCTGGGCCCACACCTTCATGATGCCCTCGAAGGCGAACGCGCTTCCGAGAGTGGCGAGGACGGCCTGCGCCAGGTAGGAGGGGATGCTCACGCCGAAGACGGCGTAGACGAGCGGAGCGGCGACCATGCACACGGCGCCGATCGTGAAGTAGCGGAACCGCGACGGCGAGTCCGCGATCTTCATGAACCACAGGAAGCCGGCGATCGAGAGCGGCAGAAGCGGAAGTCCGATCAGGGCGGCCGTCTCGATCGGGATGCCGCCGAAGTTCACGAGCACGTAGTTGCCGTACTGACCGGTGGTGTTCGCGACGAGATTCGTCAGGGTGTAGAAGACGATGAGGGCGATGAACGGCGCGCGGTAGGGCGTCCGGACGAGCTCGCGGACCGCTCCGCGAGCCGCCTCAGAGCGCGCCGCACCGGGTCGCTGCTCCCGTCGCGCCGCCTGCCAGACGGCCGACTCCGGGATGGTGAGCCGGGCGATCATCGTGAGGAACGCGACCGCGGCGATGATCGCGAAGATGACCTGCACTCCCGGGATGCCCGCGGCGGCCAGCTGCGATCCGACGGCCGTGCTCACGACGATGCCGGCGATCCAGAGGAGGTTCGACAGTCCCAGCAGGCGCCCGCGGTTGGCGTCCGTGGCCGCCTCGGAGATGGTCGAGAGCGAGACCGGGAGATCGGCACCGGTCCCGAGGCCCAGCAGCGTCGCCGCAGCGAGCAGGACGACGAAGTTCGGAGCGAGGATCAGCCCGACGAGAGCGAGGAGGATCACGACCATGGTCACGGTGAAGACGGGGCGCCGCCCGAACCGATCGCCGAGTCGACCTCCGATGAGAGCTCCGACGGCGATGCCGAAGGTCAGGGATCCGGAGGTGACGCCGACCTGGAGCTCGTCGAGTCCGAGAGCCTGCTGGTAGACGACGATCGCGATCCCGAAGCTGATGATCGCGGCCGCGTCGATGTAGGACGCCATTCCCGAGACGACCGCGACCCACCAGGGGCCTGCCGTCCGCTGATTCTGAACCATGCTTCTCCCTTGAAGGCGGTGGGTGGGTCTGTGGCCACCGCTCGGACCCTACCGCAAAGTACTGTCCTCACGCCAGTACTAACCGTCTCCGCGACAGTTATCGACGAGAACGGGACGGCATCCGCGACCGAGCCGATTCCCCGACGACGGCGATCAGGACGGTGGCGGCAGCGGCGCCCGCGGCGACCCACGGGAGGACCTGCACTCCCGCGCCCGAGAGGACGAGACCGCCGACGAGGGCGCCGCCTCCGATCGCGAGGTTGAAGACGGTCGTCTGCACCGCCCCGGCCACTCGCCGCATCGCAGGAGGCACCGTCTGCATCATCCGCGCCTGCAGCATCATCGGCATGCCGGCGAACGAGGCGCTGGAGCAGATCGCCACCGCGGCCAGCTGTGGCGAGAGGCCCTCGGACGCCAGCCCGGGGAGCAGGCACATCGCCGCCGTGAGCATCGACCCGGCGAGGACGAAGGTCGCTCGCGGAGAGCGGTCGTAGAGGTGGCCGGCAGCGAGCGCTCCGACGGCACCGGCGATCCCCGTGATGAAGAGGTAGACGGGGATCGCTCCGCCGTCGAGCCCCGCGACGACTCCGAGCCACACGGTCGTGTAGGGACTGAACGAGGTCTGGCCGAGGACCAGCACGAGGATGAGCAGGCAGAGGACGGTCACCACGACGAGTGAGCGATCCCGGACGATCGGGCGGTGCGGAGCTGCGGGCGTGCGCCGCCGGGTGTCGATCGGCGGGAGCCAACGCCAGAGCACGAGGGTGATGACGGCTCCGGCGAGGGCGACCGCGAGGAACGCCTCCCGCCAGCCCAGGAACTCGCCCAGAGCGTTGCCGATCGGGATCCCGAGAACACCGGCGAGCGAGCTGCCCGCACCCGTGAAGGCCATCGCGCGACCCAGCTTCTCCCGAGGAACGATCTCCACCGCGTAGGTGACGACGACCGCCCAGAACAGTCCGTGGGCGAGTGCGCCACCCACGCGAGCGACGAGGATCCCTTCGAACGATGCGGCAGCGGAGACCGCGATGTTGCTGAGGCTCATCAGAGCGAGACTCGCCACGACGAGCGTCTTCCGGCTGATCCGGCCCGTGAGAAGGGCCAGGGGTGCGGTCGTGAGGACGACCGTGAACGCGAACACCGACACCATCTGGCCGACCAGCCCGACGTCGATCCCGAGGTCGTCCGCGATGAGCGGGACGAGGCCCCCGGGGAGGAACTCGGCGGTGTGCGCCACGAAGATCCCCGAGGCCAGTGCGAGGAGCGCGACGATCGGCAGGCCGACGTCTCGACGGCCGGGGGCCGCCGGAGCAGGTGTCGATCGATGCTCCGACCGACGAGAGGAGAAGAGACGGCGTTGCTGCATGTCAGCAGGATCCAGCCCGTACCCGAGCCTCACCGAGAGACGGGAAGCGCACGTCGCGAGTGCGACGGGGGCCTCCAGCCTAGTCGGCGTGAACACCGCTGATCCCGCGCGAGGGCGAGTGCCGCGACGACCGCTCCACTACGGCCGGGCCGGGCCCCTCACGCGTTGATCCGCCGCAGCAGGGCGTCCAGCTGATCGGCGGTGAACCCGCGCCCTCCGCTGAGTGCTCGGAGACGGTTCAGCGGGATCCCGGCCGTCGTCGCGGCGCTGTCGATGCCGAGCTCGTCCTCGACAGCGGACTCGACCGGAGAGGCGGAGGCGAGGAGAGGGCCGAGGATCTCGGCACCGATCGGCGTGGCGAGCAGCTCCGAGATGCTCGAGTCGGGCGTCAGCGGCAGATTCAGCGAGTCGCCCTCGAGCGCGACCGGCTCGACGGCGCGGAGGTCACGACTCGAGGCGCCGACGGCCACCAGGTAGTCGCCTCCCTCGACCACCCAGTCGTGGACGCGGATGTCCCACGCCGCGAGCTCGTGTCGAGGGATCAGGACGTCGACCCGTGTCGCGCGGCCGACGGGGATGTCGACGCTGCGGAAGCCCTTCAGCTCGCGGACCGTCGGCCGACCGGGGCGGGTGACGTAGAACTGCACGACCTCGCGTCCATCGCGCCGACCGGTGTTCGTCACGATGACCCGAGCGCGGATCCCGCCGTCCTCGACGCTGAGCTCGAGGTCGGAGTGCTCGAAGGACGTGTACGAGAGTCCGTGTCCGAAGGGGAACTCCACGGCGAGCCCACGGGCGTCGTAGCCGCGGTAGCCGACATCGACACCCTCGCCGTAACGCACATGAAGGTGCTCTCCGGGGAAGTCGAGGTACGAGGGCGCGTCCTCCAGGCGAAGCGGGACGGTCTCAGCGAGACGACCGGCCGGGTTCACCACTCCGAAGAGGACGTCGGCGATCGCGCCGCCGACGGCCTGACCGAGCACCGCGCCGTCGACGATCGCCGGCACGAGTTCGACGACAGGGCGCAGGCGGATCACGCCGCCGTGCGAGAGGACGACGACGGTCCGAGGTTGGACGCGGGCGACGCTCTCGAGGAGTGCGAGCTGCTCGGCGGGAAGCTCGATGTCGGACCGGTCGGCACCCTCGGCCTCCTGCGACGTCGCCAGGCCGAGGAAGACGACAGCGGTTCCGCACCGGGCGGCGAGATCCGTCGCCTCGAGACGAAGTCGCTCGGCGTCCGGATCGGCGGCGGTCGTGAAGCCGCGCGCGTACTGCACGCCCTCACCCGCGAGGGCTCGGATCTCGTCCAGCGGTGAATCCACCCTGGTCGCCGTCACCTTGGAGCTCCCCCCGCCTTGGAATCGCGGCACCTCGGCGAAGCCGCCGATCACGGCGAGCGGCGCGGAGGGGGCGAGCGGCAGCAGGGGCTCGCCCGCGACGGCCTCGTTCGTGAGCAGCACGACGGCCCGGCCCGCCACCTCCCGGGCGAGCGCGTGGTGGGCGTCGTGGTCGACCACGGAGCGGTCGGTGCGTCCGATCTCGGTGCGCTCGGCCAGCGCGACCAGTCGCCGGGCGCTCTCCTCGACGAGGGAGCGGTCGAGCTCGCCCGCCTCGACGGCCTCGACGACCGAGCGGGTCACGTCGTCGTCGCCACCGGGCATCTGAAGATCGAGACCCGCGCGGAGCGCCGCGACCCGGTCGCGGACAGCGCCCCAATCGCTGACGACGACACCGTCGAATCCCCAGCGGGCCCGAAGGATGTCGGTGAGCAGGCCGCGATGCTCAGTGACGGGGATCCCGTTCACGCCGTTGTACGACGCCATGACCGTCCAGGGGCGAGCGTCCCGCACCACTCGTTCGAAGGCGCGCAGGTAGATCTCGTGGAGGGGGCGCTCATCGATGTCGGCGCTGACCCGCATCCGCTCCGTCTCCTGGTTGTTCGCCGCGAAATGCTTCAGGGAGGCGCCTACTCCTGTGCTCTGCAGGCCGACGACCCAGGCCGAGCCCATCGCTGCGCTGACGAGCGGATCCTCCGAGAAGTACTCGAAGTTGCGGCCGCATCGAGGATCGCGCTTGATGTTCACTCCCGGGCCGAGGAGCACGGACACCCCCAGCGCCCGCGCCTCCGCGCCCAGAGCCTTCCCGACGCGCTCCGCGAGTGCGGGATCCCAGGTCTGCGCGAGGGCGACGGCGGGCGGGAAGCACGTCGCCGGTTCGCTCGGAGCGATGCCGAGATGGTCCACCGCGCCGGTCTGCCGACGGACGCCGTGCGGACCGTCCGTCAGGAGCAGGCTCGGGACGTCCGCGACGTCGCGCGTGGTCCAGAACGCCCGGCCGCTCAGCAGCGACGCCGAGTCCTCGAGGGTGAGCCCGTCCAGCGGGTCGGTTGCGCGAGGTGAGGGGGTTGTCATGGCGATCGGGACTCCTCTGTCCATTCGGTGCGGACGCGACGACGCGGTGACGACGTTCCCGCCCGCCAATTTAGCAACACATCGCTATATTAGGGAGTGGACGGAGGCCGTCGGCAGCACCACGATCGCGCGCCCGCCCACGACGGCGGATCCCGTCCACCGGGCCCCGGCCCCGATCCGCTTCCTCCTCGTCGTCCCGACGTCGTCCGCCACACGAAGAAAGGCCCCCCATGAATCGCTTGAACGACAAGGTCGCCCTCATCAGCGGAGCCGCTCGCGGTCTCGGCGCCGAATTCGCGCGGGCGCTCGCGGCGGAAGGAGCGTCGGTGCTGATCGGCGACGTCCTCGAGGAGGACGGTCGCCTCCTCGCCGAGGAGATCGGCGCCGCCGCGCGCTTCGTACCGCTCGACGTGCGCAGCTACGACCAGTGGACCGCGGCGGTCGCCGTGGCGCTGGAGGAGTTCGGGCGTCTCGACGTGCTCGTCAACAACGCCGGGGTCGTCAGGAACGCGCCCTTCGACCAGCACTCCGTCGACGACTGGAACCTGGTGATCGACGTCAACCTCACCGGTTCCTTCTACGGGATGCGCTCCGCCACCGAGGCCCTGAAGGCGTCCGGTCGCGGCTCGATCATCAACATCTCCTCGGATGCGGGCCTGCAGGGCTACGGAGGCATCACCGGGTACAACGCGTCGAAGTTCGGTCTCCGCGGTTTGACGAAGAGCGCAGCGCTCGACCTCGGCCCGTACAACGTCCGGGTCAACACCGTGCATCCGGGTCTGATCCGCACGCCCCTGCTCCAGGGCATGGAGTTCCCGCAGGATCACGTCGCGCTGCATCGCATGGGGGAGATGGCGGAGATCGCGAAGCTGGTCGTCTTCCTCGCGGGTGACGAGTCCTCCTTCTCGACGGGCGCCGAGTTCGTCGCGGACGGCGGCGAGAGCGCGGGCCTGGCGCATGTCTGAGCGCGATCGCAGCGGGAGGAGCGGCGCGCGCGGGCGGGGCGCGGGCGACCGCGCGCGCCCTCTCGAGCCGCGGCGCGGCCGGTGAGCCGCTCCGACGATCGACCGGCGGTCGCGTCGTGACCCGAGCGGCAGACGACTCCCGGCCGCGCGGCCCCCGCGGCCGATACGCGAAGTCCGACGCGGTGCGCACTCGGATCCTCGACGCCTGCCTCGCGCAGTTCGGTGAGCGCGGCTTCCACGGCACGACCATGAAGGACGTGGCCGCGCGAGCGGACATCTCGCTCACGGGTCTCCTGCATCACTTCCCCACGAAGGCCGGGCTGCTCGACGCGGTCCTGCGGCGTCGGTACGACGACTCCGCCGACGTGGTCACGTCCGCGCCCCGCCGAGACGTGTTCGCCGCCCAGGCGCGCGTTCTCCGTGAGAACACCGGCCGACCGGGGATCATCCAGCTGCACACGATCATCTCGGCCGAGGCGTCCAGCGCCGGCCATCCCGCGCACGAGTTCTTCGCGCAGCGGCTGGACGACTTCCGCGAGTACCTGACGGGGGCGTTCCAGGATGCGCAGGACGAGGGACGTCTGAAGGTCGACGCCGATCCCGCGCAGCTCGCGAACCTCTACATCGCGGTCCTGGACGGTCTCCAGCTGCAGTGGTCCTACAATCCCGCGGCCGTCGACATCGAGCAGGGAGTGCGGACCTTCCTCTGCTCGCTCCTCCTCGGCAACCTGGACTGAGCGGGAGCCCTCCAGCGGCGAGCCGGTCCACGGAGGGCTCCTGTGATTCAGGTCGCGACCGGAGCGTCGCGCACGCCGTCCGGGACGACAACCTCCTCGCCGTCCCCCGACCGCGAACCACCGGCATCGTCGTCCTCGGCCCGCGACGCCGGGATGAGCGCGGCCAGGACGACCGCGATCAGCGCGATGACGCCACCGGTGAGAAGGGCCAGCCGGAATCCTCCCTCCGAGATGAGCGCTGCGGAGCCCGAGCCGATGGTGCTCTCGGCGAGGACGACGCCCACCACGGCAGCGCCGATCGTGGTGCCGAGGGATCTCATCAGAGTGTTGAAGCCGTTCGCGGCGGCGGTCTCGCCCACCGGCACGGAGCTCATGATGAGCGTGGGCATGGCGCCGTAGGCAAACGCCACCCCGGCGTTGACGACCAGTGACATGACGAGGAGTCCCCACGTCGTTCCCAGGAGCGGCTGGCTGATGACGTACCCGAGAGTGATGATCGCCGTGCCGATGACGAGGGTGGTCTTCGGTCCGCGCCGATCGGTGAGCCTGCCGGCGAAGGGCGAGAGGACCATCATCATGATTCCCGCCGGCGCCATCCAGAGGCCGGCCTGCAGCATGCTCTGGCCCAGTCCGTATCCGGTGGAGGTGGGGTACTGCAGCAGCTGGGGGATCACGAGCATGCTCGCGTACATCCCGAAGCCGACGAAGATCGAGGCGATGTTCGTCATGAGCACGCGCGGCCGTGCCGTGGTCCGCAGGTCGACGAGAGGATCGCGGGTGCGGGTCTCCCACCAGCCCCAGAGCACGAGCAGGAGGACGCCGCCTCCGATCAGCCCCCAGGTGAGGGCCGAGGTCCATCCCCACTCGCCGCCCTTCGACACGGCGAGGAGCACCGCGACGAGACCGGCCCCCAGACCGATCGCACCGGGAACGTCGAAACGCTGTCCGCGAGCCGCCGCGGGAGTGGCGGGCACGAAGCGGATGATGAGAGCCGCGACCAGGACGGCGAGTGCTGCCGCGCCCCAGAAGAGCACGCGCCAGCTGGCGAACTCGGCGACCGCGGCCGCGAGGGGGAGCCCGATGGCACCGCCCACCCCCATCGTGGCGCTGACGAGCGCGATCGCGGGGGAGAGCTTCTCTCTCGGGAGGACGTCGCGGAGGACCGCGAGTCCCAGGGGGAGCATCCCCATCCCCATGCCCTGCAGCGCTCGGCCGATGATCATCACGACGAGGGACGGCGCCAGCGCGCAGAGGACGGAGCCGATGATCAGCGGGACCGTGCAGGCGATGAGCATCGGCCGCTTGCCGACGATGTCGCCCAGGCGACCGGCGACGGGGACGAAGACACCTGCGGAGAGCAGCGTGGCGGTGATGATCCAGGCGGTGTTCGACGCGCTGGTGTCGAAGATGACGGGCAGGGTCGCGATCAGGGGTGTCACGAGAGTCTGCATGAGAGCAGCCGTGATGCCCGCGAAGGCGAGGGTGGTGACCAGGCCCCGCGTCCTCGGCGGAGGAGCGGGAGAACGGTGCGGCTCGGTGGCTGCCTCTGCGGACGATGCGCTCATGGAGTTCCTTCAGCGGGACGGGACGGGACGGGACGGCGAGGGTCGGGGCGGGGGAGACGCGGGTCCGGTCGGGCGCAGCACGATCGACGACGTCCGGTGCCCGCGGAGCGGGCGGGGGCCTGTTCGCACGGGCCCCCGCCCGGATGCTCAGGGTTCGATGCGGATGGCGAGCGCGGGGCAGACGGCCGCTGCCTGACGCACCTCGGCGTCGCGCTCCGGTCCGGGATTCTCGTCGAGGAGGATCGCGATCCCGTCCTCGTCCCGCTGATCGAAGACGGTGTCGGCCGCCGTGACGCACTGTCCGGAGGCGACGCACTTGGCCTGATCGAGGATCACCTTCATGGTCCAGTCCTTTCGAGAGGGGCGAAGATCGTCTTCACCAGGTGACGGGGAGCGAGTGCACGCCGTAGATGTGCGCGTCGTGCTTGAACGGGATCCGGTCGAGTGTCGTCGCGAGCGCGAGCGTGGGGATGCGCCGGAAGAGGGTGCTGTAGACCACCTGCAGCTCGACTCGGGCCAGTGGCTGTCCGAGGCACTGGTGCACGCCGAATCCGAAGGCGACGTGGTGGCGCGCATCGCGCCGGAGATCGAGCGCGTGGGGGTCCTCGAACGCCTCGGGATCACGGTTGCCGAGGTCGGTCGCCATGATCAGCCCGTCGCCGGCCTCGATCGTCCGGCCGGCGATCTCGATGTCCTCGAGCGCGACACGCTTGCGGCCGTCGTGCGTGATCGTCAGGTAGCGCAGCAGCTCCTCCACGGCGGACACGACGAGATCGGGCTCGCCCGAGTCGCGGAGGTGCGCGAGCTGGTCCGGGTGCTCGAGAAGCGCGAGCGTGCCCAGCGCGATCATGTTCGCGGTCGTCTCGTGACCGGCGACCAGGAGCAGGACGCCCATCTGCGCGGCGCCTTCGCGGGTGAGCTCCCCGGCCTCCACGCGCATCGCGAGGTCGGAGAAGACGTCGTCGGTCGGCTCCGCGAGCTTCACGTCGATCAGCGCGCGGAGGTAGGAGTCGAGCGCACCCATCGCCGAGCGCGTCTCCTCGGATGTGCTGTCGCGGCTGACAAAGATCTTGCTGTTGCGCTGGAAGAAGTCGTGGTCCCGATAGGGGACGCCGAGCAGCCGGCTGATCACCAGCGACGGCATCGGAAGCGCGAACGCCTCCACGAGGTCGACGGGACGGGGGCCGGCGAGGAGGTCGTCGATCAAGCTGTCGACGAGCTCCTGGATCGCTGGCCGCATGGCGTTGATGCGCTTGACCATGAACGGCGCGGTCACCATCCGCCGCAGCCGGGCGTGCTCGGGGTCGTCCATCAGGATGAAGCTCAGTCCTGCGTCGCCCTCGGTCGCCGAGGGCGACGGGTAGCCGGGGCGGGAGACGTCGGCGCTGACACGAGAGTCGGCGAGGAGCTGCCGCTGCTCGTCGTAGCGGGTGACGAACCAGGGCGTGCTGCCGTCCCAGAGCGTCACCTTGGTGAGAGGACCTGCCTCCTGCGCCTCGAGTCCTCGGGGAGGCGGGTCGAAGGGGCACTTCGCGTCTCGCTGGAGCGGGAAGGAACCGATGCTCTCGAGTTCGTCGTGCGCGGTTCGCTGGTCGGTGCTGATGGACATTCGTCTACCTCCGTATCGGGACTGCGGTGGGCGCAATGCGCCTGTGGTCACGCGGGTGAGAATCTGACGCGAGAGGCGTCAGGAGTCGTGCGGCGAGGAGCGTCGGGTGTCGCGTCCACGCGCTCGCGGGCCGCGACGAGCTCTGCTCGGCGGAGCCGGGTTTGCTTGGGCATCCCCCAGCCGAGGACGCCGACGGGGTCGCCGTCCTGCGCGGACACGGCCATCGCGACGAAGCGTCCCGCCGCCGGATCACCGTCGGTGATGACCGTGCGCGCATCGGCCGGAATCGCCCCGTGCACCATGATCTTGACGCCGTGCTGATCGGTCCAGAAGTACGGGATCGGTGCGTAGTCGATCTCGCCTCCGAGGACGTTCTGAGCGACGGCGAGTGCTTGCTCGGCCGCGTTCGTGCGGTTCTCGAACCGCTGACTGCCGAGGAACGGGTGCTCCCAGCGAGCGACGTCTCCCACCGCCCACACGCCGGGTGCCGCCGAGCACCCGGCGTCGCAGACGACCCCGTCGTCCACCCGGAGCCCGCTCTGCTCGAGCCAGCCGGTCTGCGGATCGGAGCCGATCGCGACGACCACGTCGTCCGCCGGAAGCGTCTCGCCGGTGTCGAGCTCGACACCGCGCACGTCGCCGTCGTCTCCGAGCAAGCGCGCGACTCGGCTCCCACTGCGGAGCGCCACGCCCGCCTGCTGGTGCAGGGTGGTGAGCTGCCACGCACCCAGACGACCGAGCCGGCGCTGCACGGGGAGGGGATCCGTGCCGACGAGCGTGACGGTGACGCCCAGGCGGCCGGCGGTCGCGGCGATCTCGGAGCCCAGCACGCCGTTGCCGATGACCACGAGCCGGCGTCCGGGATCGAGGCTGTCCTTGAGTCGCAGCGCGTCGTCGAGCGAGCGCAGCACGTGGGTGCCGGTGAGCTGGTCCTGGCCCGGCAGGCGACGCGGCGTCACGCCGGTCGCGATCACGACGGCGTCGGCGCTCAGCCGTCGGCCGTCGTCGGTGGTGACCGAGCGGTCGTCGAGGTCCAGCCGCACCGCGCGGTGGCCGAGGAGGAAGTCCGCGTCGAGGTCCGCGAGCGCTTCCGCCGGGCGCAGCTCCACGCGTTCCCTGTCCCAGTCACCCGCGAGCAGCTGCTTCGACAGCGGTGGCCGGTCGTACGGCGGGTGCGCTTCCGCATCGAGGAGGGTGAGAGCGCCGTGGTGGCCCGCTCGTCGGAGCGCTTCGGCGGTCGCCAGTCCTGAAGCACTGGCTCCGACGATCAGCACGCTCTGCTCGAGCGGTGTTCCTCTGGCTGCAGGGTTCGACATGGGTTCGGCCTGTTCCTGGTCGTCGATCTCGGTGGGATCGAAACTAGCCGCTCGGCTAGTTATTCGCCATCCGCATTCGGCGGAAACTCAGGTTCGCGTACGATCGAGCAGACGAAGGAGTGCGTGCGTGGGCAGACCCCCCGGCAGTACGGGCAGCAGCCGCCTGAAGCTCCTCGACGCCGCCCGTGCTCTGTTCGCGCAGCACGGTGTCCACGGGACGTCGCTGCAGATGATCGCCGATCACCTCGGCGTCACGAAGGCGGCGGTCTACCACCAGTTCAAGTCGAAGGACGAGATCGTCCTGGCGACCGCGGAGCCGGCGATCGAGCAGCTGCGCTCGCTCGTCGAGGAGGCGTCGATGCAGCCGACGCGGGCCTCTCGGTTCGACGCGACCGTGACCGGGCTCGTCGAACTCGTCCTGGACCATCGCGACTTCGCGGCGACCCTGCCTCGTGATCCCGAGATGACCCGGCTCCTCCGCTCCGACGAGCGGTACCAGCGCCACACCGCTCGGATGGACGCCCTCCTCATCGGGCACCGGCCGAGCGCTGAAGCGCGTGTGGCCCTCGCGGCGGCCGGAGGGGGACTGATGGTGGCCGGAATTGACCCGTCCCTCGACGGAGTCGATCGCGAGACGATGCGCTCGACACTCACCCGGTACGTGCACGCGGTCCTCGGGCCCTACGCCTCGAGCGCGCCGGAGCAGGCGGAGGCGTAGCCCTCCGACCTCGCAGACAGGCCCGGCGTTCAGCCGGTCCGCTGCGTCCGGCGCGGGGGGGGGGAGATCAGCTCAGGGCCGCGGCGAACCAGTCGAGCGAGCCGTCGACGCCCGGGGCGCCGGGATGCCGATTCAGGTGGCCGTGCAGCACCCCCGGCTCGCGACGCGCGTGCACCCGGACGCCGGCGTCGGCGAGCTGACGCACGAGCAGATCGCCCGACGGGCGCAGATCGTCGTACTCCGAGGTCAGTACGAAGGTCTCCGGATGAGTGGCCGCGATCGGCGCGGCCGCCGGCAGGGCGAGCTCGGGCAGAGTGTGCACGCGGCCGACGTACGCCAGCACCATGTCCTCGATGACGGCAGGAGTGAACCGCAGCCGCGACGGCAGGTCGCGCATCACTGCGGCGGTCGCATCGTCGAGCGCGGGCACGGGGAAGTGGACGAACGGATACGCGAGCAGCAGCGTCGTGACGTCCGCGGGCTCACTCCGTGCGCACGCCAGCGCCAGCGCCGCTCCGGCGGACGCCCCGCCCAGTGCGCGACGTGCATCCGGGTACTCGGTCCCCAGCCACGTCCACGCCGCGATGACGTCCTCCATCGGGATCGGGTAGCGCTGGTCCGGTCGTGCCAGGCGGTAGTCGACCGTCACGACCAGGGCGTTCGCTCGAGCCGCCAGCTCGGCGGCGACCACGTGCGACTCCGGCATGTCGAGTCCGCCGAACGAGAATCCCCCGCCGTGCACCCACAGCAGGGCGGACTCGAACGTGCGGGGGGCGTACCGGCGGATCGGGATCGCGCCGTGGGGTCCGGCGACGACGACGTCGGCGATGTCGATACCGGGCGGCTCGCTCCAGGGATCATCCGCGGTGAAGGCGGCGTCCGCCCGAGCCACCGCCGGACCGCTGCGTCCGACCCCTTCCAGAAGCGGTAGGCGCTCGACGATGCCGGGGTCCAGGGGCACGGGGTGTCCTCTCGTTCGGTGGAAGTCTCTGCGGGGAAGGATGCCACTTCCCGACGGCGGTCGTCGCGGACGCTGCGGACATCGCCTGTGCGCAGACGCCGGAGGCCCACTGCCCCGCATCGATCTCAGCGCCACCGAGCTCGCAGGTCCGCGATGATCGAGGGGTGCTGTCGGGGTGTCTCCGGCGGCCCCTGTCGAGAGGGCTGACGATGCCGCTGCTGCACGCCGATGCCGACTGCTTCTACGCCTCCGTCGTCATGCGGTCGCACCCTCGTCTGCGCACTCGTCCGATGGCCGTGGTGGTGCACCACTTCATCGCGAGCGCGAACTACCCCGCCCGGGCGCGAGGCGTCCGCGGTGGTGCGACGATCGCCGAGGCGCTGCGGGTCTGCCCGGAGCTCGAGCTCGTCGACGTCCCGCGGGACGAAGTGGAGGAGGCGGGCGATGCGCTCTTCGACCTCTTCCATCGCCATGCGAGAGCGGTCGAGCCGGGATCGATCGAGGAGGCGTTCCTCGACGTCGGTGCCGCTGACTCCTCGGAGGCCGCGCGGGCCGGGACGGCGATCCGCGCCGGTGCCGCTCGCGAACTGGGGCTGCCCGTGAGCATCGGAGTCGGGCGCACGAAGCTCATGGCCAAGCTCGCCTCTCGAGCCGCGAAGCCCGACGGACTGGTCGTGATCGACGGCGAGCAGGACGCGGAGCTGCGCAGGTCCTTGGCGGTCGATCGGCTCTGGGGTGTCGGAGGCACCACGCTCCGCCGACTCGAGAGCCTCGGCGTCCGGCGGCTGGGCGATCTCGACTCCGTCCTCGACGAGCGGCTGCAGGCGGCGTGCGGCACGACCATGTCGCGACGGCTCCGTCGGATGCGCGAGGGCACGGACGACGACCAGGTGCGACCCGTCGAGGCGCGCACGGCACTGACGGCCGAGGGCGCGATCGCGGGGTACGCGCGCCCCGATCACACCACCGACGGGCTCGTGGAGCTGTGCGTGCGCCGCGCCTGCACCCGCGCAGGGCGCGCTGGGCTCGTCGGCTCCGGGATCACCGTCGTCCTGCGGAGCGGCTCCGGCGCGCCGATCACGCTTCACGGCGTCACGGGGGATCCCACCGCGGACGCGGAGACGTGGCTGCGGATCGCCGGCGAGACGACCGCTCCCTTCTCCATGAGGCGCTTCGACAGCATCCGGGTCACTCTCACGGGGCTGCGTCCGATCGCCCACCTGCCGCCGACGCTGTTCTGACCCGGTCCACGCGGGGCGACCCGCGAATGAGTGACCGCGGTCAGTAATGTCGGTGGTCGACCGTAGCGTTCCTCCTATGGAGCCCACAACAGACGTCACCGCGTTCCGCGTCGACAGCCCTTACGCACCCAGCGGCGATCAGCCCGCCGCCATCGCCGACCTCACCGCGCGGATCAGGGCGGGGGAGACCGATGTCGTCCTGCACGGCGCGACCGGCACCGGCAAGTCGGCGACCACCGCCTGGCTCATCGAGGCGGTGAACCGCCCGACTCTCGTCCTCGCGCACAACAAGACACTGGCCGCGCAGCTCGCGACGGAGTTCAGGGAGCTGTTCCCCGACAACGCGGTCGAGTACTTCGTCTCCTACTTCGACTACTACCAGCCGGAGGCGTACGTTCCGCAGACAGACACCTTCATCGAGAAGGACAGCATCGTCAACGCCGAGGTCGAGCGTCTGCGCCACTCGACGACGAGCTCGCTGCTGAGCCGTCGAGATGTGATCGTCGTCTCCACGGTGTCCTGCATCTACGGGCTGGGCAAACCCGAGGAGTACGTCGAGGCGATGACGGCGCTGCGCGTCGGCCAGCGCATCGACCGGGAGGAGCTGCTGCGCACGTTCGTCTCGATGCAGTACTCCCGCAACGACGTCGACTTCTCCCGCGGCACGTTCCGCGTCCGGGGCGACACCATCGAGATCATCCCGGTGAGCGAGATCCTCGCGATCCGGATCGAGCTCTTCGGTGACGAGGTCACGGGTCTGCACACGCTGGATCCGCTGACGGGCCGGACGGTCGGCAGTCCGGACTCGGTCGCGATCTTCCCCGCGTCCCACCATGTGGCGAGCCCGGCGACGCTCGCACGCGCCCAGGTCACGATCCGCGAGGAGCTGGCCTCGAGGCTGTCCGAGCTGGAGCGCCAGGACAAGCTCGTCGAGGCGCAGCGCTTGCGGATGCGGACCACCTTCGACCTCGAGATGATCGATCAGATCGGCTTCTGCTCGGGTATCGAGAACTACTCGCGTCATCTCAACGAGCGGGCCGCCGGCGAGCCGCCGCACTGCCTGCTCGACTTCTTCCCGGACGACTTCCTCGTGGTGATCGACGAGTCGCACGTCACGGTGCCGCAGATCGGCGCGATGTACGAGGGCGACGCGTCCCGCAAGCGCACGCTCGTCGAGCACGGCTTCCGCCTTCCGTCCGCGATGGACAACCGCCCGCTGAAGTGGGAGGAGTTCAAGGAGCGCGTCGGTCAGACCGTGTATCTCTCGGCGACTCCGGGCCGCTACGAGATGGGCATCGCCGACGGTGTCGTCGAGCAGATCATCCGCCCGACCGGCCTGGTCGACCCCGGGATCGTGGTGAAGCCGACCAAGGGCCAGATCGACGACCTGCTCGAGGAGATCAAGCTCCGGACCGAGCGCGACGAGCGAGTGCTCGTCACCACGCTCACCAAGCGGATGGCGGAGGAGCTGACCGACTTCCTGACCGAGGCGGGTGTCCGGGTGCGCTACCTGCACTCCGATGTCGACACGCTGCGTCGGGTCGAGCTGCTCTCCGAGCTGCGCGCGGGCGTCTACGACGTCCTCGTCGGCATCAACCTCCTCCGCGAGGGCCTCGACCTGCCCGAGGTGTCGCTCGTCGCGATCCTCGACGCCGACAAGGAGGGCTTCCTCCGCTCGTCGACGTCGCTGATCCAGACCATCGGCCGCGCCGCCCGCAACGTGTCCGGCGAGGTGCACATGTACGCCGACAAGGTCACCGACTCGATGCGGCTCGCGATCGACGAGACCGATCGCCGACGCGAGAAGCAGGTCGCCTACAACCTCGAGCACGGCATCGACCCCACCCCGCTGCGCAAGAAGATCGCCGGGATGACCGAGGATCTGGAGCGCGAGGGAGCGGCGACCGCTCACATGCTCGCGAGCCGCGCCGCGAAGAAGGCGCAGGGCGGGCCGGGGCGCCGAGGGCTCGCGGCCCGCGGAGCGGACGAGCTCGAAGCGCTCATCGGCGAGCTCAACGACCACATGCTCCTCGCCTCGAGCGAGCTCAAGTTCGAGCTGGCCGGGCGCCTCCGCGACGAGATCGGCGACCTCAGCCGCACCCTCGGTCAGATGGAACGGGCGGGTCACCTGGAGTGACGCACCCCCTTCGACTCGGAGCCGACGATCGGGCTGACCACGGTCAGTAATGTCGGTGGTCTCTCCTATCGTCCGAGGCGGAGGAGAGACCGACCGGCTTCCGTCGGGACGGCGACCTCCCATCGGATCCGAGGAGTACCCACCGTGTTGAACAAGACGACCTTCGACTTCCTCCGGACCTTGCGGGAGAACGACTCCCAGGCGTGGATGGCGAGCCACCGCGAGGAGTACAGGGCCGCGCGAGACGACGTCATCGCTTTCGCGGGCGAGCTCATCACGACGGTCTCGGCCTTCGACCCGGTGATCGCCCGGGCGTCGCTCCGGCCCGAGAAGAGCGTGACCCGCCTGGTCCGCGACAGGCGGTTCGGAGCGGACAGGCCGCCCTACAAGACCGACTACTACATCGTGATCGGAACCCAGGGGATCCAAGGTCCGGCGGCGAGCTACGCGGTCCACGTCGAGCCGGGCAACTGCTTCGTCGGAGGGGGAGCACCGAATCCCACAGGGGAGGAGCTCCTCCGCTTTCGCCGCCGGGTCTCGGACGACTTCAGCGAGTTCTCCGGAATCGTCACGTCCGACCGCTTCACCGAGCTCTTCCCCCACGGGATCACCTCGCAGTCGGGCTCGTGGACGAAGCGGATCCCGAGGGGCTTCGACGCCGACGACCCGGCCCGAGACGTCCTGCGGGGCAAGGGCTTCATCACCCGCGAACCGCTCGCCGACTCCGACCTCACGTCGGACGCCGGAATGGCCCGCATCTCCCGCCTCCTCGAAGGATCGAAGCCCCTCATCGACTTCCTCGAGCGCAGTCGCGGCTGACTCCGCTGAGCGGAGGCGCCCTCCTCCTGCACGCCCCGGCATTCGCGGCGACGACAGCACGCCCCGACCGAGGAGGTCGTCGTCGTCGCCGGCGCCGGGGTCGGGAGAACGACATCGATCGTGGGACGACACGCGCCGAGCTCACCTGGTCAGTGGACGCGGTCGTGCCACCCTCTCGGTGACTCCGGCGGGGCGGCTCCGCTTCATCTCGGCGTGGCCGCCCCCGTCACCACGACCCGCGCGCGCGCGACGTTCTGCAGGCGGCCGAACGGCTCGAGTTCGGCACTGGTGATCCGTCCGATCACCCTGACCGCCGGGAAGTAGGTGCCGGGCGCGGTGAAGGTGAGGGTGCGTGTGCGGGTGTTCTCAGGCGCCGGGGCGAGGTGCTCGCTCTCGTAGACCCCGTCTCCGAGGTCACTCCAGTCGAGCTGGACGACGGCTCCGGCTGCGGCGCGCACGCGGGCCTCGAGGGTCACCTCCTGCCCGACCTCGACCTCGGCGCGCAGGGAGCCGTCGGCGGTCAGAGTGACGAACGGCTGCACACCCCGTGCATCCTTCAGGATGACCTGGCCGTCGGTGAGGTCGTAGGACGACGACGCGGACGGTTCGATGGCACGCTCGGCCCACGCTGCCAGTTGACGCAGTGCTTCGTGCAGGACACCCACGTATCCGATGGTCCGTGTGGGGAACTCCTGCTCCTCGAGCTCTCCGTGAAGTGCGTTGTCGACCATCCAGATCCGGAACCGCTGCTCGCCTCCCTGGTCGTACACCTTCTTCGCGTACCAGTCCGCCTGCCCCGGGAATGCTTCACGGTCGAGCACGGATTCGACCAGGATCATCCGGTCGTCGAAGCGACCGGATTGAAGGGTGCCCGTCGCTCCCAACGCGAGGAGCGGCCCGATGAGCAGGGGCCGCTGCGGGTGGATCGGCTCTCCGTCAGCACCACGGAACTGGTCCCACTGGGGGAAGTCGCGACCGGGGACCTGATGCCGATAGTAGGTCTGGGCCGCGATCATCCCGCTGTTGTCCAGGGTCACCGTGTCGCCGACGCGCAGCCCTCGTGGGACGCTCTCGTCCTCCTCGGGGCCGAAGATCGCGACGTCGTCGATCATCCGCAGCACGACGATGCGGCGACCGGCCGATGCGCCGGAGGTGACGACGAGCTCAGCTTCGTCGATAGAGCGACCGGGCGCGTTCTGCAACCGCGCCGCGACGGGCGTCTCGATCCGCTCATCGCCGAGCCAGGCATCGTCCGCTCCTCCGTTGGAGGAGCCGGGGTGCGTTCCGACCGCGAGCCCGCTCTCCTCGAGATCGCTGGTGGACAGGAGCTCGACGATTCGCGTGGGCATCTCGAGCCGGTCGCGGTGCACGGATGATGTGGGGTCGGCGCCGAGATACCCGGGTACCGTCCAGAAGTCGTCGAAATAGCTCGGATCGAGCACACGCAGGTACGGGTAGATCACGGCGAAGGCGTGCATCCCCATGGTGCGGTGAGCGAACCACGACCGGAGGGGGAACCCCATCGCCGACACCTCCGCGAGCGCTTCGGCCTGCTCGTCCGTCAGCGTCGCGGCCGGATCGCCGGAGCCGCCGGGGTCGATCGCATCGACGATGTCGTCGAGGCGGTCTCCGAGGACTCGTCGACCGTGCAGGCGCGCGCTGAACACGTTCGGCAGGGCCATCGGAGAACCGACGACGAAGGGCACGAAGCCGTCCCACACGCCGGAGGTGTTCTCAGCTGCCGCGATCACGCGGAACGCGCCGCCACTGCCGCCGTAGGCGTAGCCGTAGACGCGTTCCGTCCCGTAGGTCGTCGACAGGAGCGCACGAACGAGATTCGCGACCGCGGCGTTGGCTCGGAAGGCGCCGTAGGTGGGCTCCTCGTGCGCCGGTCCGCCGTTGTTGGTGTCGACGAGCGCGGCGCCCGAGGTGATGGCGAAGGAGATCCGGTCGTCCGGTCCGGTCGCGCCCTGCGAGAGGTCCTCGCTCACGGGCACCGGCTGCACGTACTGGAAGAAGCGGCCCTCGAACTGCTCAGCGTCAGGCAGGTAGAGCGAGAATCGGGTCGCACTGTCCGAGAAGCCGCCGTGCACGTAGCGGTGGGCGAGTGGCGCGTCGCGCCGTTCGTCGACGTCGATGAACGGCGCACCGAATTCGGGGTCGACGGTGTCGTGCGCGAAGTCGGCGAAGGTGGTCAAGACAGTCCTCGGGTCGTGGAGGCGGAAGGGGAGGCGGTCTGCTCGAGCCGCCAGGTGAACTCGTGGGTTCCCGCAGCGACCGTCCGGGCTCCGCCCGGCAGGTCGACCTCAGCGGTCGTGCCGGGCGGCACGACCGCTCGGAGGGTCACGGTGCCGCCGGTGAGACTCCATCCGCTCGACGCTTCTCCGAACGGCGTGGCGATGCGCGCGTGCGCGGACGTGAGGCCGGGATGCACGGCGGGCGAGAGGCGGATCCGCTGGTATCCGGGCGCGGCGGGCGCGATGCCGGCGAGGCCCTCGACGAGCCAGCGGGCCACCGTGCCGAGGGCGTAGTGGTTGTGCGAGTCCTTCGCTCGACCGTCCGGGCGGTACCCCTCCCATGTCTCCCACACCGTCGTCGCGCCCAGCTCGACCTGGTGCAGCCACGAGGGCGCCGACGTCTGGAGCAGGACCCGGTAGGCGACGTCGACACGGCCGTGCTCGGTGAGCACGCGGAGGAGGTGGGGGGTGGAGAGGAACCCGGTGGCGAGTCGGTAGTCGTTCGCTTCGAGGAGTTCGACGAGTCGTGACAGGGCGATCGTCCGCTGAGCGGGAAGGAGGAGATCGAACTCTAGGGCGCGCACGTACTCGTCCTGCAGGTCCTTGCCGATGCGGGCTCCCCCGCGCCGCACGAAGGCGGAACGCCACGCGTCGGAAACAGCGTCTGAAAGCTCGCTGTACTCGCGCGCGTCGCCCTCCCGACCGAGCGCGGCCGCCATGCGACCGAGGACAGCAGAGGAGTGCGCGAAGTAGGCCGTGGCGATCGCCGGATTGGGGACCGCGATGTTGTAGATCTGTCGCGGCATGGTCTCTCCGGGGCGCAGCCATTCGCCGTAGTGCAGTCCACCTCCGACGATGTACTGCTCGCGCTTCCCCAGAGATCGGGTGAGCCAGCGGCCCCGACCACGAGAAGCGCGGGCCTGCGTCCGCCGATACTCGACCCAGCGCCGAGCGCTGTCCCACTGGCGCTCGAGCACCGTCGGGTCGCCGGTGTAGAGGTACACGTCCCACGGCGTGAGAACCGCCGCGTCCGCCCATCCTGCGGCGGCGCTGCCGAACGCCGCGCCGCCGTCCATGCTGCTGAACGTCGAGCCCTCCTGCGGGATGTAGGCAGGCACTCGACCGTCATCGCCCTGTTCGATGGCGAGATTGCGGAGGTACCGCTCGAGGAACGCCTGCGCGTCGACCATGATGGCCGCGGTCGGTGCGAAGACCTGGATGTCGCCGGTCCAGCCGCGTCGCTCTCGCGTCGGGCAGTCGGTGGCCGTATCGACGAAGTTCCCGCGAAGGCTCCACTCGACGTTGCGGAACAGCCGCTCGAGGCGAGCGTCCGAGCTGGTGAAGGTGGCGCGGGACTCGAGATCGCTCGACAACACCACCCCCTGAACGTCGTGCACGCTGAGGTCCGCCGACAGTCCGGCCACCTCGACGTACTGGAAACCGTGGATGGTGAACCACGGCTGAACCCACTCCTGCCGCCCTCCGAGGATGATCTCGTCGCGGGGGATGGTCGAGTTCTTGCTCAACGGGCCGGGCGGCAGCACGTATGCGGTATCGATGGTCCCATCGGCAGCGAGCACCTCGCTGTAGGTGAGGGTGACGACATCGCCTGCGTCACCGCTCACGCGGATCCTGGGGACACCCGTGAAGTTCTGGTCGAAGGCGACGATCTGGCGACCGTCCGCCAGACGGGAGACACTCGACGGCGCGAGCGTCATCACTCCGCGCACACGTTCCACCTCTTCGGCCACGAGCGCGCGGTCGACGGTCGGAGTGATCACCTCGACAGGGAGGAAGGCGGCCGGTGCGACTTCGGCGTCGTGCCACTCGGACTCGTTCACCCGGAGGTCGATGCTCTCGCCGGCCTTCGGGTCGCTCCTCTGGATGCGTCCGCGGCCGCGGGTCCAGTCCGGTCCACTCGTGACCGTCACGAGCCCGTCTGCCACGGTGCGGACCTCGAGTTGGGCCCGTGCAGCGAGTCGATCGCCGTAGACGCGCTGGCGATCGGCGCCGAGACGGCCGCGGAATCGACCGTCTGCCACGGCCATCGAGATGACGTTCTTTCCGATCACCAGGTGCTCAGCGACGTCGAACACCTGGTACTCGAGGATCTCGTCGAGAGGAGTGAACCGTGGCAGGAGCTCGTCGCCACTGACCGCGACGCCGTTGACGAAGACCCGGTACCAACCCAGAGCCGTCGAGTAGAGGCGCGCGCTCGCGATCGGATCGGTGAGGGTGAACTCCCCGCGGACGTAGACGGCCGAGTCGTCGTCGTCGACCGCCGGTGCGCCCACCCAGTCCGCGCGCCACCGCTCGGGCTCGAGGAAGGCCGTCTCGAACCAGGAAGACTCGGACCACGGGCCGAGGACCGGTCGGATGCTCCGCACACGCCACCGGTAGCGCGTCGCCGACTCGAGCGGCGGTCCGTCGTAGCGGAGAGCGAACTCGTCGGCCTCCGCGTCCCACAGCGGCGCGGAGAAGTCGTCCGACGAGGAGACCTGCACCTGCCAGCAGCTGGCGTCTTCGTCGACGGCCTGCCAGGCGAGACGAGGACGAGGGGCATCGATTCCCAGCGGAGTCGATCGGGTATCGGCCCGAAGTGCGACGAGAGTCATGATCTCCTCTTCGTGAAAGCGTCCGCCGAAATTAGCACACTGATCTAGTTTCGGGCAGTTGACGCGAAAATAGATGAGTGCAATAGTTTCGCCTCAGGCCGAGGCGACTCCTCAGGCCGTCGACGGTGAGCCACCTCTTCTGATGCGTCCTCCGTGGTCGTCGACCTGCAATCACCGGCGATTGGACGGACATGAGTATTACTCCCGGCGGCAGTGCTGCGTATTCCGAGACGAACACCGCGTCGACGCGGGTGAGCGATCCGATCACTGCCCCGCGCCCCTTCCGCCGCTACCTCCTCTGGTACGCGCTCGGGACAGCCGCAGTGACGAGCGTGTGGGGGGCGGCCTCGGGTGTGCTGCTCCCCAATCAGGTGCAGCTGCTCGAGTTCGCCAACTTCTTCTCCGGTGCGTCGGCCAGTGTCGATCTCGCGGCTCTCACCGACTTGAAGGCCGCGGTCGAGGCGGGTACGGCCTCCGCCACACCGGCCCAGCAGACTCAGCTCGACGCCTTGGCAGACTTCGATCGCGCCCGAGCCCAGTCGCTGGCGCTGGTCACCACGCTCGGCACGCTGCTGACGATGCTCTTCGGTCCCGTCATCGGCGAGATCTCCGACCGCACCCGGTCGCGATGGGGTCGCCGCACGCCGTACATCCTCATGGGCTCCGTCGTCGGCGCCATCGGGCTGGCGACCATCCAGTTCGCCCCCACCCTCGCGATCCTCATTCCCCTCTATTGCGTCATCGGCCTCAGTGTCGGGGCTGCGCAGTCGGGGCTGACGGCGACCGTCGCCGACCGCGTTCCCGCGGAGAAACGCGGCACCGCATCAGCGCTGGGTGGCCTGGGCAACATGCTCGGCGGAGTCTTCGGTGGTGTCGCCGTCGGAATCCTGTTCGCCATCCTCGGCCTCGGTGCCTATGTCGTGCCCGCGATCATCGTGCTCGCCGGAGGCGTGCTGTTCGTGCTGTTCGTACGAGATCGATCGTCTCGGAACATGGCTGTCTCGCCGTTCGCATGGAAGGAGTTCCTCGCCGGCTTCACCGTCGCCCTCCGGACGAGCGACTTCCGTTGGGTGTGGATCGCCCGACTCGTGCTCACCTTCGGGTACACGCTGTCGGGGTCGTTCTCGCTCTTCGTCCTGCAGAGCTATGTCAGACCTGCGCTCTCGCAGGTCGAAGCGACGTCGATCGCACCATTGCTCGGCCTCGTCGGGCTTCCGTTCATGATCGTCTCCCTCCTCGTCTCCGGGCGCCTGTCCGACAAGCTGGGACGACGCAAGGTGTTCGTCATCACCGCCTCCGTCGCCATGGGCCTGGCACTCCTCGTGCCGCTCATCTGGCCCACTGTGGCCGGCCTCTTCCTGACGAACGTGCTCGTCTCCGTCGCCTTCGGCGTCTACCTCGCCGTCGACCAAGCGATGTTCATCGACGTTCTCCCGGAGAAAGACAAGGCGGGCCGGGACCTCGGCGTCGCGAATCTCGGAAGCAATGTGGGCCAGGCGCTCGCGCCAGCGCTGGGCGCCCAGGTGGTGGTGATCACCGGAGGTTACGGAATGGTCTACGTCGCGGCCGCCGTGCTCGTCTTCATCTCAGCGTTCGCCATCATCCCGGTACGAGGGGTTCGCTAGGGCGCTCGCGCCGCAACTACGATGGCCCACATGCCACGACGGGGACCGTACGCGAAAGGTCGAGCGAAGCGCGAGGAGATCCTGCAAGCCGCATTGATCATGATCAGCGAGCGCGGCTACAGCAAGACCACCGTGCGTGAACTCGCGGAGGCCGTCGACCTCAGTCAGACCGCGTTACTCCACTACTTCGGGTCGAAGGACGGGCTCTTCGCGGAGATCCTGCGCCGCCGCGACGCCGACTTCCAGGTGGTCGCAGCTCAGTTGGCGGCCCCGACTCACCTCGGCCAGTCCGTGGTGGACGCAGTGCGAGCGAACATCGGCGAGCCGGGCTTCATTCAACTCGTGTCGCGAGTCAGCAACGAGGCGACCGAGAAGGATCACGTCGCGCACGTCTACTTCGGAGAACGCTACCGTCGCATCCGCGCGATCGCCGCGGACCAGATCGCACAGCTCGACGAAGGCACCGGAATCGATATCGGCCTCACTCCCGAGGAACTCGCTGCTCTCATCTTCGCCGTCATCGACGGCTTGCAGACGCAATGGCTCTACGACCCCTCGATCGACATGGTCAAGGTCGTGGACCGCTTCGTGAACGCGATCGGAATCACCACCGAACGCGCACTCGTCGAGCCCGCCCCCTCTTCGTAGCCGGCGCTCCACCGGACCCGACCGATTCGAGAGACGACGCCTCCTCTCTTCCTGCGCGCGACTACTGCGCTGGGAGTACGGGTGGCGACCTCCGGCCTGTGACCATGAGGGGTGTCCTCCGTTCTCCTCGACCTCAGCGTGCGCGGCCGCGCATCGACGCGGCGTCTCCGCCTGCTCGACCTGGGCAGCCTGATCGTGACCGTGGTGGCGAGTGTCGTCGCGCTCGTCTCGCTCGTCGCCAACGGCATCACCGACGGCCGGCAGGTCGAGGAGGGGATCGGCGGATACGTGGGACTCGGTGTGTCCCTCCTCGGCGTCGCGATCATCCGCGACCTCGTTCCTCGGGGATCGGTGAGCACCCGGACGAGGCTGCGGCTCGGCACGCTGGTCCTGGTCCTCGGCCCGCTCTCCTCGGTGGCGCTCCGGACGGACCCGGTCGTCTCCTGGAACCTCGCCGCTTTCACCGGTTTCGCGATCGCGCTCCGGGGGCTCTCCGGACCCCTGGTCGGCGCGTTCATCGGCCTCGTCAGCTACGTCTCGATCGTGATGTTCCAGGACATCGGCTGGGCTAATCCCACCGCGCTAGCTGCCGCGGCGATGTCCTTCGCCTTCGCGTCGGCCGGTACTGCGCTGCGCAGCTATGCGCAGTTCCAGCAGGAGGTCGAGAGCCGCGCCGTCGAGGCCATCGCCGCGCGGGAAGCGGATGCCCACCGTCGCGTCGCCGAGGAGCGGCTCAGCATCGCCCGCGACCTGCACGACGTGGTGGGCCACGAGATCGCGGTGCTCGGCATCCACCTCGGAGTTGCGGAAGTGAGTCTCCCCGACGGGGCGGAGACGTCGCGTGCATCGCTCGAGAAAGCCAGAACGAGCGTGCAGTCGGTCCTGCACGAGACGCAGCGGGTGCTGCACGTGCTCCGTTCCGACACGCAGACCTCCGCCGACTCCGCCCCGACCCCCGACTTCGCACGGATTCCCGCGCTCATCGAGTCGTATCGCGCCGCCGGTGTCGTCGTCGAGGCCGAGCTGATCGATGCGCCGGCCGGCCTCGACCCCGAGGTCTCGACCGCGGCCTACCGCATTGTCCAGGAGGCGCTCACGAACGCTCAGAAGCACGGGGTCGGCTCCGCCTCCGTCTCGGTGCGCGCCGAGAAGCGGCTTCTCACCCTCTCGATCTCGAACCGCCGAGTCCTCGATCGGGAACCGGGGCTTCGCGGCTTCGGGCTGATCGGGATGCGCGAGCGCGCCCACTCGGCCGGCGGCACGCTCAGGATCGAGGGAAACGACGACGAGTACCGCGTCGTGGCGCAACTGCCCATCGCGGGAAGGAGGAACTGATGGTGCGAGTTCTGATCGTCGACGACCAGGAGATGATCCGAGAGGGACTCCAGGCCATCCTCACGAAGCAGGAGGGGATCGACGTCGTCGGGTCGGTGAGCGACGGCTTCGCAGCCCTCGAATCGATCGGCTCCCTCGACGTCGACGTCGTGATGATGGACATCCGTATGCCGGGCATCGACGGAGTCGAGACCACCCGGCGCCTCCGCGAGCGGTACGCCGCCGAAGACCTTCGCGTGGTCGTGCTGACGACCTTCGACAACGACGAGAACGTCCTGGCCGCCCTCCGCGCGGGGGCGAACGGATTCCTCAGCAAGGGAGTCGGGCCGACGGCCCTCGCCGACGGCATCCGTGAGGTGGCGGCCGGAGGCGGCGCCCTCTCGAGCGCTGCCAGCGCCCTGCTGATCGGCCAGGTCTCGGCGCAGGCCGCTGGCCCGACCATCGATACCGCGATGCAGGACCGCTTCGCGGCCCTCACCCCGCGAGAACGCGAGATCGTCGCAGCGATCGCCACGGGCCTGGACAACGCGACTATCGCCGAGCAGCTGTTCGTCTCCCCGTTCACCGTCAAGACGCATGCCAACCGCGCGATGGCGAAGGTGGGTGCACGGGACCGAGCGCAGCTCGTGTCGTTCGCCTACCGCGCGGGCTTCCCAGCGTGACGACTCGGGTCTACCGCATCCGGACGACTCCGGACGGTTCGTGTGGACGACGAGCGGAACGCTCGCCTCGGCGAGTCTCGAAGAACAGCGACGCATACCGCATCGCCTCACCCGAAGGACTCGTCATGCCGCAGATCGCCGCCCGCATCACCGATACCGAACTCCTCGCCGCACAAGTGGATCCGTCGAGCTCTCGTACATCGACGCTCGATCTGGGCGACTCGATCGAGCTCTTCCTCGCCGGCCTCCACACCAGCGCCGGCGGAACGCGACCCCGCTCATGACCCGCTCGAGAACCCTCCCGCTCATCACGGCTTCCGCCGCGGCCCTCCTGCTCGCCGGGTGCGCATCCGGCTCGGGGACCGCTGCACCCATGCCCGCACCGCCATCCGCTGCCGAACAGACCCACTGGTCGTACGAGGGTGACTCCGGCCCGACAGGATGGGGCGGACTCGAGGACGGGTTTGCGACCTGCGGGACTGGCCGACGTCAGTCCCCGATCGACATCCCCTTTTCGACGACCGCCGCAGGACCGTCCCTCACGCTCGACAGCCGGCCGTCCGAAGGCGAGGTCGAGGACACAGGCCACACGGTTCAGATCGGCACAGACGGAGAAGCCTCGCGCATCGAGTACGACGGGACGACGTATTCGCTCGCGCAGATGCACGTGCACACCCCCTCCGAGCACACGATCGATGGCGTCGCCGCGGACGCCGAGTTCCATTTCGTGCATCAGAGCGAGAGCGGCGAACGCCTCGTCCTGGGCGTTCTCGCAGTCGAGGGCGCCGCATCCGACGCCTACGACGCCTTCACGCAGAACGCCGCCGACACCGCGGGGACCGACGCCGGCCCGGAGATCGACATCGACGTCGCCTCGATGCTGCCGGCCACACTCGTTCACTTCTCCTACGAGGGCAGCCTGACCACCCCTCCGTGCACGGAAGGCGTGCAGTGGATCGTCCTGCGCACCCCGATCGAGCTCTCCGCCGAGCAGCTTGACGAGGTCGACGAGGCCCATCCGGGAAACACCCGCCCGTCCCAGCCGGTCGGTGATCGCCTCATCACCCGCGGTACGGGCTCGATCGTCGTCGAGAACGACTGAGCGCCGGGAACCGAGCTCCCGCCGGGCGCACCATCGACGAGGGGTGTCATCGACTTCATCATCGAGATGATGACGACCGGAAGGATGACCCCCGGAGCGCGGAGTTCTGGTAGGTGCTGCCGAGACGGATGCGTCCCTGGTGTGCTCAAGGCAGTCGGTCTCTGCGACCGTCACCTGAGCCTCGGTGACGTCGCGCTCAGACTGTGCCCGCTCGCAGTCGGATGCGTCGCGGCCGGCGCTCGTGCAGGTCGGCGTTCGCGTCCGTCGTGCTCGCGCAGCGTCAGGCCGCGCTGCGAGGCAGGGTTGCGGCGAATGTCGGCTCCCCCAGCTGATCGAGTAGGCCGCGGAGCGGGCGTATCGAGATCCGACGTGCTGAAGACGTGGGTCTCGATACGCCGCCTGCGGCGGCTACTCGACCAGCACGGGGCGCCGGCTCAGGCGCGGGGGCGGGGCTGGAGGCGCTCGAGCTGGGTGACGTGGGCCGGGGTGAGCTCCTCGAGGGAGTGGGCGCCGAGGAGCTTCATGGTGCGCACGATCTGGTCGGAGAGGATCGCGATGGTGCGGTCGACGCCCTGGCGACCGCCGGCCATGAGGCCGTAGAGGTACGCGCGGCCGATGAGGGTGAACTTCGCTCCCAGGGCGATGGAGGAGACGATGTCGGCGCCGTTCATGATGCCGGTGTCGACCATCACCTCGGTGTCGGTGCCGACCTCGCGGACGACCTCGGGGAGGAGGTGGAACGGGATCGGGGCGCGGTCGAGCTGGCGTCCGCCGTGGTTGGAGAGGACGATGCCGTCGACGCCGAAGTCGGCGAACTTGTGGGCATCCTCGACGCTCTGCACGCCCTTGATCACAAGCTTCCCGGGCCACATCTCGCGGATGACCTTGAGGTCCTCGAAGCTGATGGTGGGGTCCATGGCGAGGTCGAGCAGGTCGCCGACGGTGCCTCCGGTCGCGCTGAGGGAGGCGAACTCGAGCTTCTGGGTGGTGAGGAAGTCGAACCACCACCAGGGGCGGGGCAGCGCGTCGAGGACGGTGCCGACGGTGAGCTGGGGCGGGATGGAGAAGCCGTTGCGCTTGTCGCGCAGGCGCGCACCGGCGACGGGGGTGTCGACGGTGAAGAAGAGGGTCTCGTAGCCGGCCTCGGCGGCGCGCTCGACGAGGCCGTAGGAGATCTCGCGGTCGCGCATGACGTAGAGCTGGAACCAGTTGCGGCCGTGCGGGTTCGCCTTCTTCACGTTCTCGATCGAGGTGGTGCCGAGCGTGGAGAGGGTGAAGGGGATGCCCGCGGCGGCGGCCGCTCCGGCTCCGGCGGTCTCGCCCTCGGTCTGCATCAGGCGGGTGAAGCCGGTGGGTGCGATGCCGAACGGCATCGCGGAGGGTGCCCCGAGGACGGTCGCGGTGGTGTCCACGGCGGCGACGTCCCGGAGCACCTGGGGGTGGAACTCGACATCCTCGAAGGCCTGGCGGGCGCGGGCGATCGAGATCTCGCCCTCGGCGGAGCCGTCGGTGTAGTCGAACGCGGCCTTGGGGGTACGGCGCTTCGCGATCGAGCGGAGGTCCTCGATGGTGAGCGCGGCGTCGAGGCGGCGCTTGCGGCCGTCGAGCTCGGGCTTCTTGAAGCTGAGGTACTCGAGCAGCTCGACGGGCTTCGGGAACTGGCGCTGGACCATGCTGGTCAGCCTTTCTCAGGGGAGGAACGAAGTGACGTCATCGGCGGACGCGCAGGGTGTCCATCCCGCCGTCGACGGCGAGGGAGGTCCCGGTGATCGAGGAGGCGGTGCGCCCGGCGAGGAAGACCACGGCCTCGGCGACCTCGCGCACGGTGATCATGCGGCCGATGGGCTGCCGGCGGTTCAGCGCCTGCAGCTCGGCGTCGGGGTCCGCGAAGGCCCGGAGGTTCTGGTCGACGAAGCCGGTGTGCACGGTGCCGGGGTTGACGCAGTTGACCCGGACGCCGTCGTCGACGTGGTCGGTGGCCATCGCGAGGGTCAGCCCGTAGACGGCGGCCTTCGAGGCGGAGTAGACCGCGCGCTGCGGGAGGCCGCTCGTCGACGCGACGGAGCAGAGGTTGACGATCGACGCGGAGTCCGAGGCGCGCAGCGCCGGCAGTGCTGCGGCACTGATCCGCGCGACTCCGACGACGTTGACGTCGAGCACCCGTCGCCAGGTGTCCTCGTCGCTCTCCTCGACCGTGCCGACCGCCCCGATGCCGGCGTTGTTGACCACGATGTCGAGCCGGCCGAACCGCTCGAGGACAAGGGCGATCGCAGTGTCGACGGAGGCGCGGTCGGTGACGTCGCAGGTCACGGCGAACAGGCCGGGGTCGACGGTGTCGACGCTGCGGTCGAGCACGGCGACCTCCGCGCCGCGCTCGGCGAGCAGAGCCGCGCACTCCGCGCCGATCCCGGAGGCTCCGCCGGTGACGATCGCGACGAGGCCCTCGACCCCGGAGTGGGCGGTCATCGCTCCTCCGCCGGCGCGAAGGTCTGCTCGGCCTCGCCGAGGCCTTCGATCGCGAGACGCACGACGTCGCCCGCGCGGAGGTAGGGGGTGCCGGGCAGGCCGAGCGCGACGCCGGCCGGAGTGCCCGTGTTCACGAGGTCGCCGGGGTGAAGCACCATGAAGCGGCTGAGGTACCAGACGACGTACGCGGGATCGAAGACCATGTCCGCGGTCGTGCCGTCCTGGCGCGGCACGCCGTTCACCGAGAGGGTGAGCCGCAGGTCGGCCGGGTCGAGCTCGCTCGCCGGGACGAGGGAGGGGCCGAGCGGATTGAACGTCTCGCAGCTCTTGCCCTTGTCCCACTGGCCGCCGCGCTCGAGCTGGAACTCCCGCTCGGACACGTCGTGCGAGAGCACGTAGCCGGCGATGCAGGCTCGCGCCTCCTCGGGGGACGAGAGGTAGCGCGCCTCGGCGCCGATCACGACGCCCAGCTCCACCTCCCAGTCGGTCTTCGTCGAGTCGACGGGGATCAGCACCTCGTCGAACGGGCCCACGATCGTCGACGGGTCCTTCATGAACACGACCGGCTCCGACGGGACGGCCGCACCGGTCTCGGCCGCGTGGTCGCGGTAGTTCAGTCCGATGCAGACGATCTTGCCGGGACGGGCGACCGGTGCGCCGAGGCGGGATCCGGCCACGTCGATCCGCGGGAGGCTGCCGGCGTCGAGGGCGTCCCGGACCCGGCCGAGACCGCCGCTCGCGAGGAAGGGCCCGTCGATGTCGGCCGTGAGGCGGGAGAGGTCGAAGGCCTCGCCGTTCTCGACGACGAGCGGTCGCTCCTCGCCGACGGCGCCGGTTCGCTGGATCTGCATGGTGTCCTCTTCTCGTGACGGTCTGGGGCTCTTCGAATCAGGGGCGAAGGCGAGCATACATTCGATGTTTCGGACATGAACACTCCTAATCGCGGCCACTTCGCGCCATTCTGCCGCGAGAGATCAGATCACTCACGGCCGCTGGTCGTTCCGCCGGTACCATCGGTGGATGCCCGACTCCGAGACCCGAGCCCCGGCCACACGCTCGCAGACCGACGTCGTGGTGCACGGCATCCGGGAGCTCGTGGTCCGCGGCGCCCTCCGTCCCGGCGACCGGCTGCCCATCGAGAAGGAGCTCGCGGCCGAGCTCGGCGTGTCCCGCGGGTCGCTGCGCGAGGGGGTGCGCGCCCTCGCGCTGATGGGGGTCCTCGAGACCCGCCAGGGCGACGGGACGTACGTCACCGCGCTCGACGCCTCGTTGCTGATCGCGCCGATGGGCTTCGTCATCGACATGCAGGCCGAGGGTCAGAGCGTGGAGATCGCCGCGGTCCGGCGGGTCCTCGAGGCGGAGGCCGCCGCCCTCGCCGCGCGCTCCTTCGGCGCTGAGGGGATCGCGGCGCTGCGGAGCATCCTGGCGGGGATCGCCCACCTCGTCGACGAGCCGTCCGAGGAGGACCACGAGCGGATGCTCGAGGCCGACATCGCCCTGCACGAGGCCATCGCCCGGACCGCGGCGAACCCGGTCCTGGAGGCGCTGATCCAGGCGCTGTCGAGCCGGACCCTGCGCTCGCGCCTCTGGCGGTCGGTCTCGGAGGAGGGCGCGATCGCGCGGACCTTCCAGCAGCACACCGCGATCGTCGACGCCCTCGAGACGGGGGATCCGGACCGCGCGCGCACGGCGATGAACGCGCACCTCTACGACGTCCAGGGCTTCGCCACGTCCCGGTCCGCCGACGACGCGCCCAGCCCGTAGACCCTCGTCGCGGTGCCCGCGAGCACGGCCGCGCGCTCCGGCTCGTTGAGCTCCTCCAGGAGAGTCCGCACGGCGCCGATTGCGCGTCCGTAGCCGCCGGCGAGCTCCACGACGGGCCAGTCGCCACCGAACATCAGCCGGTCGGGTCCGAGCACGTCGAGGGCTGCGTCGACGACGGGTCGCAGCTCGTCGATGCTCCACTCCGCCGGGTCCGCCCGGGCGGACTGGAAGCCGGAGAGCTTCGCGACGATCGTGCCGAGCGGGGCCAGTCGTCGGAGCGACCGCGCCCACTCGCCCGCCCGCCACGCCCCGAGGGCGCCGAGAGGCGGCTTGCCGAGGTGATCGACGACGATCGTCAGCTCCGGATGACGCTCGACGAGCTCGGGCAGGATCGCCAGGTGCCGCGGCAGGACCGCCGGCACGTCGAGGGCGAGCCCGGCGTGCTCGACCAGGGTGAGGCTCTCGCGGACGGCGGACCGCAGCAGCCAGTCGGGGTCGGCACGGTCGTGGACCAGGACGCGGGCACCGACGACGAGGGGGTCGCCCGCCAGCGTCTCGAGACGGTGGGCGGTGGCGGCGGGGTCCTCGAGCGGCAGGAAGGCGACCACGCCGACGATCTCCGGGTGCGCCGCCGCTGAGGCGAGCATCGCGTCGGTGTCCTCGTCGGTGTCGGCGGCCTGCACGAGCACCGCTCGCCCTACGCCCTCGGCGCGCAGGACGCCGAGCGCCTCCTCGGCCGTGACGACCCGGTCGATCGGCGCATGCCGGGGGCCGAGCCAGTCGTAGCAGTGCCGGACCGGGTCCCACAGGTGCAGGTGCGCGTCGACGATCACGGGATCACCGCGCGACCAGCGCTTCCGCGGCCGATGCCTGTGCCGCCCGCGCCTCGGCGCCGCGGGCGTCGGCCCAGTACGTCCCCTCGGGGAAGCGGAACTCCTCGATCGTCGCCGGGTGGATCTCGGCCGAGTAGCCGGGCTGCGAGGGGACGACGTACGCGCCGTCGCGGACGACGCACGGATCGACGAAGTGCTCGTGCAGGTGGTCGACGAACTCGGTGACCCGGCCCTCGAGCGAGCCGGAGACGGCGACGTAGTCGAAGACCGAGAGGTGCTGGACCAGCTCGCAGAGGCCGACTCCGCCCGCGTGCGGGCAGACCGGGACGCCGAACTTCTGCGCCATCAGGTACACGGCGAGGATCTCGTTGACGCTGCCCAGCCGCGCGGAGTCGAGCTGGCAGTAGTCGATCGCCTCGGCCTGGAACAGCTGCTTGAACAGCACCCGGTTCATCCCGTGCTCGCCGGTCGCGACGCCGATCGGAGCGACGGCGGCGCGCACCGCGGCGTGGCCGAGCACGTCGTCCGGGCTGGTCGGCTCCTCGATCCAGAGCGGGCGGAACTGCGCGAGGGCCTGCACGTGCTCGATGGCCTCCGGGACATCCCAGACCTGGTTCGCATCGATCATCAGCGCGACGTCCCAGCCGATGACCTCGCGGGCGATGCCGAGGCGGCGCACGTCGTCCTCGAGCGAGCCGCCCACCTTGAGCTTCACGTGCCGGTAGCCGGCGTCGACCGCCTCCTGGCAGAGCCGGCGCAGCTTCTCGTCCGAGTAGCCGAGCCAGCCCGCGCTGGTGGTGTAGCAGGGGTAGCCGGAGCCCTCGAGCTCGAGGATGCGCGCGGCGCGCGTGGGCTGCTTCTCGGCGAGGATCGCGACGGCCTCGTCGCGGGTGAGCGCGTCGGAGAGGTACTTCAGGTCGGCGGCGGCGACGAGCTCCTCCGGGGTCATCTCGGCGAGCAGGCGCCAGAGCGGCTTGCCGGCCCGCCGCGCCGCGAGGTCCCAGACCGCGTTCATGACGGCGGCCAGGGCGAGGTGGACGACGCCCTTGTCGGGGCCGAGCCAGCGCACCTGCGAGTCGGACTGCAGGTCGCGGTAGAGGCCGCCGAGGTCGGCGGTGATCTCCTCGACGTCGCGGCCGACGAGCGCGGCACCGCGCAGCCGCGCGGCGAGCACGCACAGCTCGTTGCCGCGGCCGATGGTGAAGGTGAAGCCGTAGCCGCTCAGCGCGGGGTCGTCGGTGTCCAGGCGCACGTAGGCGGCCGAGTAGTCGGCGTCCTTGTTCATCGCGTCGGAGCCGTCGGCGCTGAGCGAGGTGGGGAAGCGGAGATCGGTGACGGTCACGGCCGTGATCCGGGTCATGAGGAGTGCCTTTCGGAGGAGGGGCCGGACGGAACCCGGATCGGAGTGCCGCGCTCGAGGAGGCCGAGCTCGAGGAGCTCGGCCCAGAGCGCGGGCGGGGGAGCGGCGGTGAAGCGCGCGACGTTCGAGGAGACCTGCTCGGCCGTGCGCATGCCGAGGACGACGGAGGCGACGGCGGGGTGGGTCAGCGGGAAGGCGGCGGCCGCGTCCGGAAGGGTCGATCCGTGCCGCTCGCAGACGTCGGCGATCGCGTTCGCCCGGGCGATCATCGCGTCCGGTGCGGCGGCGTAGTCGAAGCGGGCGTCGGCCGCGGGGCGGCCGTGCGAGAGCAGGCCGGAGTTGTAGACGCCGGCGGCGACGATCCCGACACCGCGCTCGAGTGCCACGGGGAGCAGATCGTGCAGCGCGCTCTGGTCGAGCAGCGTGTAGCGGCCGGCCAGCATCACGAGGTCGAGGTCGCTCTCGCGGACGAAGCGCGCCGGTGCGGCGGACTGGTTCATCCCGACTCCGACGGCGCCGATGACCCCCTCCTCGCGCAGTGCGATCAGCGCGGGCAGGGCGGCGTCGAGCGTCTCCTCGATGTGATCGTCGGGGTCGTGGACGTAGACGATGTCGAGCCGGTCGAGCGCCAGGCGCTGCAGGCTCGCCTCGATCGAGCGGAGGACGCCGTCGCGGGAGTAGTCGCGCCGACGGCGAAGGACGGCCGGCACGGCGAAGCCCTCGTCGTCGAGGGTGCCGACCGGGGCGGAGCGGGGCTCGAGCAGCCGGCCGACCTTCGTCGAGACGACGACCGTCTCCCGGGGTGCTCCCGCCAGCGCCGCGCCGAGCCGGTGCTCGGAGAGGCCGAGTCCGTAGTGCGGGGCCGTGTCGTAGGTCCGGATGCCACGGGCGAGAGCGCGATGGACGGCTCCGCGGGCCTCGTCGTCGGTCGTCTCCCGGTACAGGTTGCCGAGCTGCGCGCCGCCGAAGGAGAGGGAGCCCAGACGCAGGTCTGCGACTGTGCTCCTCGGGCCGCTCCGGCTCCGTCCGGACCGCTGAGGGCGGTCGGCTCCGGTGCTCGCGACGCGGGTGGAGGCCGCCTCGACGACGTCCGCGGGGGTGTCGGCCGTGTGCATCGTGCTCCTTTCGCAACTCCTCCGGTCGAGAGAGTCATCGGACCATAGCAGACCGTTTCGACACGATTTGTGCCCGACAAGCGTTGTTTAGATGTACCTCCGCCAGATTGATCCGATGTATTCGTGACAAAACGGTGACATCGAATATCGCCTCCGCGCTTGTGGCGGGGTTAGTTAGGTGCCCATACTTTCGACACCGCACCGATGTCGATGCCCGAGAGGAGAGCACGTGCCGCACTCGCACCGCCCCGGCTCCACCCGCCCCGCCCGTCCCGGATCCGCCCGCCCCGAACGGCACCGCCGCTCCACCCTGATCGCCGTGAGCGTCCTCGGCCTCGCCGCGATCGCCGCCGCCGCTGTCGCCACCACCGCGATCGTCGTGCACGCGGACCGCCCCGTCTCCGTCGTCGACGGCCGCGAGATCTCGGCCGACGAGATCCGCTTCCACATGGGGCTGCTCGGCGGCGGCGTCGAGAACGCGGTGAGCTCGGGCCGGCTCCCGGCGGCCGACGCCGACCAGGAGCTCCGCGAGCGGGCCCTCCAGCAGTCGCTGCGCGATGCGCAGCTCTTCGGGCTGGCCGCGGAGAACGGGCTGATCGCCTTCGACGACTACGACGGCTTCCTCCGCTCGCTCGAGCAGGAGAACGGCTCCCGAGCGCAGGCGCTGGCCGCGGGCGAGATCGTCTACGGGACCACGGAGTTCTCGGAGTCGGAGTACTACTCGCGCACCGTCACCCTGCTGCGCACCGAGCTCACCGACCTGCTCTCCCGCGAGGGCGGACCGCTGCAGGTCACCGACGCCGACGTCCGTGCGTACTTCGACGCGAACCGCTCCGACTGGGCGGCGCAGGCGACCAGCTGGACGATCCGCTCGCTGCGCCTTCCCGTCGAGGCCGCAGACGAGACCGGCTGCTCCGCCTCGCTGGCCGACGCGCCCGCCTCCCTCGCCGCCGTCGAGTCCTCCTGCGGCGTCGCCGCGACCGAGGCCGTGTTCGACGGCGCCGCCGATCTGCCCGCCGGCTCGCCCGCAGCCGAGGCCGTCGCCTCGGTGCAGGAGCTCGACGCGGGGGAGACCTCCGCTCCCCTCGTCGCCGACGGGGCGATCCACCTCTACCAGCTCGTCTCGTCATCGGTCGACTCCGATGCCGCCTTCGAGCTCTACGCCGACCGGATCCGGTCGGTGGTCGTCTCGGACCGTCTCGACGGCTACCTCGACGACCTCGTCTCCGCCGCGTCGCCCGTCACGGACGACGCGCTCCTCTCGACCATCGAACCGAAGGACTAGACCCATGATCCGACCCTCCGGAGCGTCGAGGCGGCTCCCGCTCGCCCTCGCCGCCCTCGGCACCGCGGCGCTGGTAGCCCTCGGCTGCCTCGCCGGCGCCCCCGCGGCGACCGCCGCGGAACCCTCGACAGGCTGGGCGGGCAACACCGCCAACAGCGTCGGCGGCACCGACTACTTCCTCGACGCGACGGCCGGCAGCGACGCCGCCGCCGGAACCTCGGCGGCCACCGCGTGGAAGTCCCTCGCCAAGGCGAGCACGATCACCTTCGGTGCCGGCGACCGCATCCTGCTCAAGGCGGGCGAGACCTGGAACGACCAGCAGCTGCTGCCCAAGGGCTCCGGCGCCGCCGGCCGCCCCATTGTCATCGACGTCTACGGCGACTCCGCGGTGAAGCCGTCGATCGCCACCAACGGCAAGGTCGCCAGCCCCTTCCTCAGCGGCACGCAGACCAAGAACCCCGAGACCGTCGGCCTCACCGGCGCGATCAGCCTGCGCAACCAGCAGTACTGGGAGATCCACAACCTCTCGCTCAGCAACGACGACGATTTCGCCACCGACATCACCACCGGCTCGATCGTCCGCGACGGCGTCAGCATCTCGATCAACGCCGACAAGCTCGTCGGCGACGACTCCGTGATGGACTACTTCCGCCTCTCCGGCCTCGACGTGCACGACATCGACGGCCCGAGCACCTGGCAGCGGATCCACTACGGCGGCATCAACTTCCAGGTCTTCGGCTCGAAGCAGTACACCGAGTACGGCACCGGCGGACACCACTTCCAGGACGTCCGCATCGAGGACAACACCTTCACGAAGGTCGAGCTGCACGCGGTGCAGTTCGCGTTCAACTGGTTCGGCGACGCCCAGGGTCAGACCGACTCGACCGGCAAGTACCACGAGGGCTGGGAGCAGGCGTGGGTCCGCGACCGCGACCTCTACAGCCGCGACGTCTACATCGGCCACAACTACGCCGCCGACACCGGCCAGGGCGCGATCCAGCTCGCGAACACCAAGGACATGGTCGTCGAGTACAACGAGGTCAACGGCTTCCTCCGCCGCTACAACCAGGTCTCGGCCGGCCTCTACCTCTGGGCCGGTGCCGACTCGGTCATGCGCTACAACGAGGTCTACGACGGGCCGGCGAACGAGTACGACGCCACCCCGCTCGACCTGGAGTTTACCAACTTCAATGTGACCTACGAGTACAACTACACGCACGACAACAAGGGCGGGTGGATGTCCTACATGGGCAACAGCTCGAACTCCGTCGCCCGCTACAACCTCAGCGTGAACGACAACGGCGTGCTCGTGAAGAACATGCTCTCGACGAACTACTCGCCGACCTACTTCACCAACAACGTCTTCGTCTACGACGGCGCGGCGCTGCACCAGGTCCACGACGAGGTCTTCAAGAGCCCTGTCTACTTCCTCAACAACGTCTTCTACAACACCTCGACGACCACGCCCACCACCTGGTTCCGCAAGGCCGGCGCGCTCGACAACGCCCGCTTCTCGAACAACGCGATGTTCGAGGCCTCGGGAACGCACTCCCCGCAGGAGCCCGCCGACAAGGGCAAGGTGACGGCGGATCCGAAGTTCGTCTCGCCCGTCTCCTCCTACTCGACCCGCGCCGGCGTGAAGAACATCCTCACCTCCGCCGCGAAGTTCCAGGTCGCCGACGACTCGCCGCTGATCGACGCCGGTCGCTACAACGTCCACGTCGGTGACGAGGACTTCTTCGGCACCGACGTCTACTACGGCGCCGCACCCGACATCGGCATCCAGGAGAAGACGATCGGCACCCAGGTCACCTCGCCGGTCGATACGGACCCGATCGAGAACGAGGGGATCGACACCCGCACCAACCTCGCGCTCGGCGCCACCGCCACCGCGAGCTCGACCAACCCGCACCAGAACTTCTCGCTCAACGCGTCGAAGCTCGTCGACGGCGACACGTCCACTCGCTGGGCCGCCGCCGACGACGCGACCTACCCGCTGACCGTCGACCTCGACTTCGGGAAGGACACCGTCTTCTCCGAGGTCCAGCTCTCCGAGTTCCTCGACTCCGGGACCGGCCCGCGCATCCAGGACTACGACCTGCAGAAGTGGGACGCCGCGACCTCCTCGTGGAGCACCTTCGCCTCCCGCACCGACGGTGTCGGCTCGACGAAGACGATCACCGGCTTCGGCGACGTCACCTCGAGCAGGCTCCGCCTCTCGATCACCGCGAAGGTCGCGGGGGAGCAGTACTCGCCCTCGATGACCGAGATCCGCGTCTTCGGCCCGACCACTCCGGTCTCGGCCGACCCGCAGGTCACCCCCGCGGCGGGCGCCTTCGACAAGAACGCCTCAGCGGCGTCCCTGCCCGGCAACACCGTCACCTACGACGTCGCCCTCGACGGCGACACCCTCTCGACGCTGCGCTACGTCGGCCCCGAGGGCAACGTGCTCGGCAGCCTCACCGCCGGCACCGACTACACCGCCACGACCGCCGGCGCCACCACGACGATCGCCCTCTCGAAGACCTTCCTCGCGGGCCGCATCGTCGGCGAGTCGGGACTGCGCTTCGAGTTCGCCTCGGGCGCCACCCGCGACGTGCGACTGACCATCGTCGACACGACCGACCTCGAGGCGGCACTCACGAAGGCCCGAGCGATCCCCGTCGCCACGACCCCGGAGTACACGGCACTGAAGACGAAGATCGACGCGGCCCAGACCGTGCTCGACTCCGCCAACCGCACCGTCGTCGGCACCGGGAACGCCACGGTCACCCCCACGAAGGTTCAGACCGCGACGAGCGAGCTGCAGGCGGCGATCACGGCCTACACGCCGCCGGCGCAGCAGATCACTGCGGTGACCGCCCCCGCGATCACCGGCACGGCGAAGGTCGGCTCCACCCTCCGCGCCACCGCGGGCACCTGGAGCGAGGCGGGCGTCGCGCTCTCCTACTCCTGGCAGCGCAACGGCACGGCGATCCCGAACGCGACGAAGTCGAGCTACCGCCTCGTCAAGGCGGACGCGGGGACCTCGATCACGGTCGTCGTCACCGCCGCGAAGACGGGTCTCACCAGCGCCTCGGCGACCAGCGCTCCCGTGAGCGTGCCCGGCGCGGTGGCGACCAGCGCGACCACGACGAAGGCGACCGCGACAGTCCGCGGCAAGACGATCACCTACAAGGTCACCGTCACCGCCAAGGACGGCGCCCCGGTCTCCGGCGGCACCGTCACGGTCCTCGACTGGGGGAAGAAGGTCACCGCCCAGACCATCACCTCCGCCGACGGGACCGTGACGATCACGCTGCCGAAGTCGGCGAAGGGCCTGCACCTGCTGACGGCGTCGTACTCCGGCACCGCGAGCACGGCGGCCTCGAAGAGCGCGGCTTCGCTCGTCTTCGTCCGCTGATCCGACCCGCCCACAGCCGACCCGCCGACCGCTGACCCGCCGACCGACCCTGCGACACCGAGGAGGATCTGATGATGACCGAGCTCACTCTCGCACCCGACGACTCCGCCTCGGCGTCGCAGGGCCGGAAGGCCAATCAGCGCGACACCCGCCACCACAACCGCGGCCTCGTGCTCCGGACGCTGTTCGCGCAGGACGGCCTGTCCCGCGCCGACCTCGGCCGGCTGACCGGACTGACCAAGGTGACGGTGTCGGACCTGATCGCCGACCTGATCGAGGACGGCATCGTCGAGGAGGTCGGCCAGCGGCCGGGGTCCCGCGCCGGCAAGCCGGCCACCTTGCTCGGCGTGGTCGCTGGGGGCCGCTGCGTCGTCGCCCTCGACCTGTCCTCCTCGACGCACGTCCGCGCCGCGCTCGTCGACCTCCGCGGCGGCGTCGGCACGGCCGTCGTCCGAGAGCTCGGCACCGCGACCGAATCGGTGGACCGGGTGATCGACGCCGCCCTCGAGCTCCTCGACGCGGCGACCGCCACGGTCGTCGGGATCGCGGTCGGCACCCAAGGCACCGTCCTGCCGGACGGCACCGTCGCCGAGGCACCCCGCCTCGGCTGGCGGTCGGTCCGGCTCCGGGCGCTGCTCGAGAAAGCCACCGGACTCCCCGTCGTCGTCCAGAACGACGCCGACAGCTCGGCCCTCGCCGAGCGGCGCTACGGCGGCGGAGCCGAGACGCTCGTGCTGCTGCAGATCTCCAGCGGCGTCGGTGCCGGTGTCCTCATCGAGGGGCGCGTGCACACCGGCCCTTCGAGTGCGGCGGGCGAGATCGGCCACGTGGTCGTCGAGGACGGCGGCCGAGCGTGCACCTGCGGGAACAGCGGCTGCCTCGAGACCTACGCAGCCGCGGTCGTCCTGGAGGAGCAGATCGCCCGCGACCCGTCCCGGACGGCCGAGATCCTCGGATCGGCCGGCGGTCGGATCGGCGCCGCTCTCGCTCCCGTGGTCGGGATGCTCGACCTGTCCGAGATCGTGATCGCCGGCCCCGCTGCTCTCGTCGAGGGTCCGCTGCTCGCCGCCGCCGCCGCGACCGTGCACTCCCGCACCCGGTCCTCCTTCCGACCCGAGGTCCGTATCAGGGCCTCCCTCCTCGGCGAGAACGCCGTGCTGCTGGGCGCGGGCGCCCAGCTGCTCCGCGAGCAGCTCGCCCTCTACTGACTCCCGGTCCGGCTCTCCGCCGCACCTTCCCGCACCACCTCCACACCACAGTTCCCCCCATCGAACCCGCACAGAAGGACACCTGACAATGACGAAACGAGCCCTGAGCCTGGCAGCCCTGGTCGCCGCTTCCGCGATCGCCCTGAGCGGCTGCAGCGCCGGTGACAGCGGATCCGCTTCCGGCAGCGACGCCGGCGGCGTGCTGAAGATCGCCGCCCTCGAGGGCGGCTACGGCGCCGACATGTACGACGAGGTCGCCGCCGCCTACGAGAAGCTCAACCCCGGAGTCGACGTCCAGGTGCAGACCAGCAAGAGCATCGAGGACGAGCTGACCCCGAACATGCAGGCCGGCGACTACCCCGACCTGGTCGTCCTCGGTCAGGGCCGCCAGGCCGGACTCACCGAGACGCTGATCAAGGACAAGGCGCTCGAGGACGTCAGCGACGTGCTCACCACGACGATCCCCGGCGAGGACGTGACCGTGGGCGACAAGCTCGTCGACGGCATCGTCGGCAATCTCAACACCGACCCGTACGGCGACGGCAAGACCTACCTCATGCCGATGTACTACTCGCCCACCGGTCTCTTCTACGACACCGCCCTGCTCGAGGAGAAGGGCTGGGCCGTCCCGACGACCTGGGACGAGCTGTTCGCCCTCGGCGACCAGGCCAAGGCGGAGGGTCTCTCGCTCTTCACCTACCCGACCGCCGGCTACCTCGACGGCTACTTCTTCTCGCTCCTGGCCGATGTCGGCGGCGAGGACTTCTACACCGACGTCATGACCTACAAGGAGGACGTCTGGGAGACCGACGAGGCCCGCGAGGCCCTCGAGCTCACCGCGAAGCTGCTCTCCTACGCCGCGCCGACCACCGTCGGCTACGCCAACCAGCAGGACTTCACCAAGAACCAGCAGTCGATCCTCGACGGCTCGACCCTCTTCATGCCCAACGGCACCTGGATCGTCGGCGAGATGGCCGACGCGCCGCGTACCGACGGCTTCGCCTGGGGCCTGACCCCGCTGCCCGCCGTCGAGGCCGGTGGCGACCGCTACATCACCACCTCGGTCGAGTCCGCGTGGATCCCCTCGGCCGCCGAGAACAAGGACACAGCGAAGGACTTCATGGCCTTCCTCTACTCCGACGAGGCGGCGCAGATCTTCGCCGCCTCCAACGCGATCCAGCCGATCACCGGTCTCGCCGACTCGCTCGACGGTGACACGAAGCAGTTCTACTCCGTCTACTCCGACGCGGGCGTGAAGGCCCTCGTCGGCGGCTTCGCCAGCACGGCCCCCGTCGAGGGCGTCGACATCAAGACGACGCTGCTCGACTCCGCGAACTCGATCATCTCCGGCGACCTCAGCGTCGACGAGTGGCAGTCCGAGCTCAACGAGGCCAGCAACCGCTTGGGCGCCGCGAGCTGATGACGGAGACCTCGACGGTCCTGCCCGTCACCCCAGGAACCGCGCACGCGGGCGGGTCCGTCGAGACCGCGGCCGCCGCTCCGGGGCGCAGGCCCCGGCGGCGGCCGCCGCGGCGGCGGAGTGCGAACGAGAAGGGCCTGCGGCGCTTCCTCCTCGCCTGCCTCGCCCCCGCGTTCGTGCTCTACGTCGTCTTCATGATCGTGCCGACGATCGACGTGTTCCGCATGTCGCTCTTCCGCACGAGCAGCCTCTCGAACACCTCGACCTTCATCGGCTTCGAGAACTTCGTCCTCCTGGCCTCCGACCCCGCCTTCCTCCGCGCGTTCCAGAACACCGTGCTCATGCTCGTGATCGTGACGATCGTGACGATGGGCTCGGCCCTGATCCTCGCCGCGGTGATGACGCGGCAGAACCTGCCCGGCCGCAACGTCTACCGCTTCGTCCTCTACGTGCCGAGCGTGCTCTCGATCGTCGTCATCGCGGCCATCTTCTCGGCGGTCTACGACCAGAGCAACGGACTGCTGAACTCCGCTCTCGGCCTGCTCGGGATCGGGCAGGGGCCGGTCTGGCTCGGCGACCAGGGACTGGTGATGTTCAGCATCGCCATCGCGATGGTCTGGCAGTCGGTCGGCTACTACCTCGTCCTCTACATGGCCTCGATGTCGGCCGTGCCCGAGGACCTCTACGAGGCCTCCTCGCTCGACGGCGCCAGCCCGGCGCGGCAGTTCCTCGAGGTCACCCTGCCGATGATCTGGCCGAGCATCCGCACGAGCCTGACCTTCTTCATCATCAGCTCGGTCAACCTCAGCTTCGTGCTGGTCCGGGCGATGACGGGCGGCGGCCCGGACGGCGCCTCCGAGGTGCTGCTCAGCTACATGTACCAGCAGGCCTACACGAACTCCTCCTACGGCTACGGCATGGCCATCGGAGTCGTGATCTTCGTGTTCTCCTTCGCCCTCGCGCTGATCGTCAACCGCGTCACCAAGAGAGAGGACGTGGAGTTCTGATGGCTCTCACCGTCGCCACGCCCCGCCGAGGGGACGCCCGCCGGGCGCGCCGGCTCGGCAAGATCCTCACGACCGTGGTCCTCGTCGCCGCGTCTCTGGCCATCGCGATCCCGGTCGTCTGGGTGCTCGTCGCCTCGCTCAAGCAGAAGGGCGAGTTCTACGGCAGCCCGTGGACGCTGCCGGAGACGGCGTTCTGGCAGAACTTCGCCGACGCCTTCATCGACGCCGAGATGGGCCGCTACTTCCTGACGTCGATCCTCGTCGTCGCCCTCGCGCTCGTGCTCTGCCTGGTGATCTCGGTCCCCGCGGCCTACGCGCTGGCCCGATTCGACTTCCGCGGGAAGGCGATCCTCGAGACGCTGCTCCTGGGCGGCCTGTTCATCAACGTGAACTACATCGTCGTGCCGATCTTCCTGATGCTGATCGGCTGGGACCGCGCGCTGCGCGGCATGCTGCCGGGCGGCTTCTTCATCAACAACCCGGTGATGCTCGCCGTCGTCTACGCGGCGACGTCGATCCCCTTCACGGTGTACCTGCTGGCGACCTACCTGCGCACGGTCCCCACCGTGTACCAGGAGGCGGCCGTCCTCGACGGAGCCTCGCGGCTGCGGATCATGGTCTCGGTCATCATCCCGATGGCGCTGCCGGCGATCAACACGGCGATCCTCTTCAACTTCCTGTCCTTCTGGAACGACTTCATCATCTCGCTCACCCTCATGCCGGGCGAGAACAAGACGATCCAGGTCGGACTGCTCAACCTCTTCACCGCTCAGAAGGCCGCCGCCGATTACGGCCGCCTCTACGCGGGCATGGTGATCGTGATGGTCCCTGCCCTGATCCTCTACGCCCTCGTGCAGAAGCGCCTCCTCCAGGGCGTCTCGACGGCGGCCGACAAATGAACGGAGCATCTCGCATGACCCCCCGGACCTCCGGACGCTTCACCATCCCCAGCGAAGAGGACTTCGCCGACGAGACCGCGCGCCTGGCGCGGCTCTGGGGAGCCGACGCCATCCGCAACAGCGACGGCACCCGCCTCGACGACGCCGTCGTCGACCTCGGGCTCGCCGTCTACGGCGCCTACTTCCCGGTGCGCGGCGACAACGCCTTCATCCGCGAGCACCTCGAGGAGCGGCCGCAGATGTTCTTGCTCTCGGACCGGGTCCTCGCCCGCTCCGCCGAGCTCGAGATCCGCTACGCCGCCGGCTACTTCGACCAGCAGCTCGAGCCGAACCGCGACGCGGAGGCGCTGCCGTACTGGGAGGTCGTCGACCGCACCACAGGAGCGCTCGTCCCGCGCGAGCAGTGGTCGCTGACCGAGGACGGCGGGGCCGTCAGGCTCACCGGCGCCGAGCCGTGGCACGACTACACGGTCGCCTTCCTCGCCTACGTGGCCTGGGACCCGGTCGAGATGTACAACCACCTCACCAACGGCTGGGGCGACCGCGAGCACGAGATCCCCTACGACCCGCGCCACCCGGCCACCGCCGCGCACCTGCGCTCGGCGATGACCCGCTGGCTCGAGGAGAACCCGAAGGTGGACGTCGTGCGCTTCACGACGTTCTTCTACCAGTTCTCCCTCGTCTTCGACGAGCAGGGCCGGGAGAAGTTCGTCGACTGGTTCGGCTACGGCGCCACCGTCTCGCCGCGTGCCCTGCGCGACTTCGAGGCCGAGCGCGGCTTCGCGCTGCGGGCCGAGGACTTCGTCGACCAGGGCTACTACAACTCGTCCTTCCGGGTGCCCTCCGAGAGCTACCGGGCCTGGACCGGCTTCGTCCGCGCGTTCGTCCAGGAGACGGCCGCCGAGCTCGTCGCGCAGGTCAAGGCCGACGGGCGCGAGGCGATGATGTTCCTCGGCGACCAGTGGATCGGCATGGAGCCCTACAGCGAGGGCTTCGCCGCCATCGGCCTCGACGCGGTCGTGGGCAGTGTCGGCGACGGCACGACCCTGCGGATGATCTCCGACATCCCGGGGCTGCGCTACACCGAGGGCCGGTTCCTGCCCTACTTCTTCCCCGACACCTTCTACGAGGGCAACGACCCCCGCGACGAGGCCCTGGACAACTGGCTGCAGGCCCGCCGCGCGATCCTCCGCTCGCCGATCGACCGGATGGGCTACGGCGGATACCTGAGCCTCGCGGCGAAGGCCCCGGAGTTCGTGCGCACCGTGGAGGAGATCGCCGAGGAGTTCCGCGGTCTGCACGAGAACATCGCCGGCACCGCGCCGCGGAGCTCCCTCGTCGTCGCCGTGCTCAACCACTGGGGCGCCCTGCGCTCCTGGCAGGCGTTCACGGTCGCGCACGCGCTGCACTCCAAGCAGGCGTACTCGTCCTACGGCGTGCTCGAGGCGCTCAGCGGGATGCCCGTCGACGTCCGGTTCCTCAGCTTCGACGACGTCCTCGAGCGGGGGATCGACGCCGACATCGACGTGATCATCACCGCGGGCACCGCCGGCACCGCCTTCTCGGGCGGCGACGTCTGGCAGCGCCCCGACCTGGTCGCGCTGCTGCGCGCCTGGGTCGACGCGGGCGGCGGACTCGTCGGTGTCGGCGAGCCGACCGCCACGAGCCACCAGGGCCGGTTCTTCCAGCTGGCGGACTGCTTCGGCGTCGATCGCGAGCGCGGCTTCAGTCTCTCCTCCGACAAGCACGACTGGACGGTGACCCCGGAGCACTTCATCACCGACGGCGTCGACCTCTCGACCTTCTCGTTCGGCGAGCCGCTGCCGGACGTCTACGCCCTCTCGCCGGAGACCGAGATCCTGCACCTCACCGAGTCACGCGATGTGCAGCTCGCGGCGCACTCCTTCGGCGCGGGGCGCTCGGTGTACGCGACCGGCCTGCCCTACAGCCCGATCGCGGCCCGCCTGCTCTCGCGCGCCCTGCACTGGGCCGCGGGCAAGGAGGACGAGCTCGACCGCTTCACCAGCAGCAACCCGGTCTGCGAGGTCAACGTCTACCCCGACGCCGGCGTGTACTGCGTCGTCAACAACACCCGCGAACCGCAGTCCACGACCGTCGTCCTCGCGGACGGCACGGCCGTGCCGCTCGAGGTCGAGGCCGCCGGTCTCGTCTGGAAGGAGCTCCGATGAGCGCCACCGTCCGATCCACCCTCACGGCCGTCGTCGTCCTCGCTGTGCTCGCAGGCGCGATCGCGCTCGTCGTCCTCGGCCACGCCGCCGACGGCTGGGGCGCCCTCGGCACGATGCTGGCAGGGCTCGCGCTCCTGCTCGTCCTGCTGGCCGGCTACAACCGGAGCCGGCGATGATCCCGGCGCCCGCGCAGGACCCTCGCTACCTCGCGCACGTCGCCCCGTCCGCGCGCCAGCTCGCCTGGCAGCGCCTCGAGTTCTACGGCTTCCTGCACGTCGGGATGAACACGATGACCGACCGTGAGTGGGGCGACGGAACCGAGTCCCCCGCCCTGTTCGACCCGGCCGACGTCGACGCCGACGAGTGGGTGCGCACCTGCCGCGAAGCGGGGATGAGCGCGGTGATCCTGACCTGCAAGCACCACGACGGCTTCGCGCTCTGGCCGACCGCGGTGAGCGAGCACTCCGTCGCCTCGAGCCCCTGGCGCGACGGCACCGGCGACCTGGTCGCCGAGGTCGCCGACGCGTGCCGGCGCCACGGACTCGCGTTCGGCGTCTACCTCTCGCCGTGGGACCGGGCGGAGCCGAGCTACGGCTCCGGCCGTGCCTACGACGACTTCTACGTCGCGCAGCTGACCGAGCTGCTCACCGGCTACGGCGAGATCTTCTGCGTCTGGCTCGACGGCGCCAACGGCGAGGGGCCCGACGGCCGCCGCCAGCTCTACGACTGGGACCGCTACTACCGCGTCGTCCGCGCGCTCCAGCCCGGAGCGGTGATCAGCGTCTGCGGCCCGGACGTCCGCTGGTGCGGCAACGAGGCGGGGGAGACCCGGAGCGACGAGTGGAGCGTCGTCCCCTGGGAGCTGCGCGACGCCGAGGGCACCGCCTCGCGCTCGCAGCAGGTCGACGACGGCGAGTTCTCGCGCGCCGCGGCCCGCAGCGACGAGGACGACCTCGGCAGCAGGGCGGCCCTCGCCGACTACCGCGGCGAACCCGTCTGGTACCCGGCGGAGGTCAACACCTCCACGCGGCCCGGCTGGTTCCACCACGACGCGGAGGACGAGCAGGTGCGCAGCCCCGAGGAGCTGTTCTCGATCCACCAGCGCTCGGTCGGCGGCAACTCGACCTTCCTGCTCAACGTGCCCCCGCGGCGCGACGGCCGGCTGAGCCCGGCCGACATCCGCTCGCTGCAGGGGCTCGGCGAGCTGCTCCGCGAGTGGAACGCGTCCGACATCTCCAGAGAGGCGTCGATCACCGGCTCGACCGGCACGCCCGCGGAGCTGCAGGCAGGCGGCCTGTGGAGCCCGGACGCCGACGACCGCGCACCCCGGGTGCAGCTGCGCTTCGATCGTCCCCGGACGGTCCGCGCGGTCGTGCTCGAGGAGCACATCGCGGTCGGCCAGCGGATCGAGGCCGTCGAGGTGACGGCCGTCGTCGACGGCGAGCGGACCGTCGTGGCCCGCGCCTCGAGCGTCGGCTACCGCCGGGTCCTCGCCTTCGACGCGGTCGCCGTCGACGAGCTCGAGATCGTGGTCACCGAGTCGCGCGCCCGGCCCGTGCTCGCGGCGATCCGCGTGATCGAGGCGCGCGCGGGGGAGGAGCGGCCGTGAGGGTCGGCATCGACATCGGCGGCACCAAGACGCACGCGATCCTCCTCGAGGACGGCGAGATCGTCGACGAGCTCGTCGCGGTCTCCGGCCGGGGCGAGGAGGGCGTCGTCCGCGGCACCCTCGACGTCCTGCGAGCTCTCTCGCTGCGTCGCGGACGGACGCTGGACGCGTCCGTCTTCGAGAGCGTCGGCATCGGCATCCCCGGCACGGTCGACGTCGAGAACGGCGTCGTCACGCACGCCGTGAACCTCGGCATCCGCGGCGGAGGCCTGGCTCTCCGCCGGATGCTGCAGGAGAGCGTCGGGATCCGCGCCTCGCTCGACAACGACGTGAAGGCCACGGCACTGGGGGCGGCGAGCACGCTCGGGCTGCTCGACCACCACGACGTGACCTACCTCAACGTCGGAACGGGCGTCGCCGCGGCGACCACGCTCGACGGCGTGATCCTGCGCGGAGTCGGCGGTATGGCGGGCGAGATCGGCCACCTGTCCGTCGATCCGCAGGGCGAGCACTGCATCTGCGGTCAGACGGGCTGCCTCGAGACCGTCCTCGGCGGCGGCGGCATCGAGCGGCGGCTGCGCGAGGTGCACGAGGATCTGACTCCCACGGACCTCTTCCTCGACCGACCGGACGTCCCCGGGCTGACCGTGGAGCGCGACCGGATCGTCGGTGCGCTCGCGCACGCCTGCACCCTGCTGGCCACTACCTACGGCGCCGACACGATCGTCCTCGGCGGCGGCGTCATCCGGCACGTCGACGGCCTCGTCGAGGCGACCGTGGCGCTCCTGGAGCGCCGGGCCGAGCAGTCGTCGTTCCTCGCCGCCCTCGCCGTGGCCGAGCGGCTCGTCACCGTCCCGACCGGCCTCCCCATCGCCGCCCTCGGCGCGGCGGTGCTCGGGATCCCGGTCGGGGAGCGCCACCTGACGGCCCTCCCCGGTGTGCAGAGCGGGAGCCGTCGATGACCGTCACCGTCCACATCGAGGCGGACGCCCCGGCGGTCGCCCGGCGCGCCGCCGCCGTCGTCCTCGGCGACCTCGCCGGTCGGCAGGAGTACACGCTCGGCGTCGCGACCGGGTCGAGCCCCTCCGGTCTCTACCGGGAGCTCGCGGACGCCGTCTCCCGCGAGCCGAACCTGTTCTACAAGGTGCGAGCCGTCGCGCTCGACGAGTACGTCGGGCTCGCGCCGGAGGATCCGCGCAGCTATCACGCGACCGTCCGCGCGGAGGTCGTCGAGCCGCTCCGGTTCGATCCCGCCCTCGTCCGCGTGCCGCGGGGGAGCGCCCGGCCCGAAGACTACGACGGGGCGATCGCCCGCGACGGCGGCGTCGATCTGCAGATCCTCGGCATCGGGAGCAACGGCCACATCGCGTTCAACGAGCCGGGATCGCCGCACGACTCGCAGACGCGGGTCGTCGCGCTCACGGAGGAGACCCGCCGCGACAACGCCCGCTTCTTCGACCGCGCCGAGCAGGTTCCGACTCACGCGGTGACCCAGGGCATCGGCACCGTCCTCCGCGCGCGCCGGCTGCTGCTGATCGCGCAGGGAGCGGGCAAGGCCGCCGCCGTCGCGGCCGCGCTCGAGGGCCCCGTCACCGAGGATCTCCCCGGCAGCGCACTCCAGCGGCACCCGGACGTGACGGTGGTGCTCGACCCCGAGGCGGCCGCACGGCTCGGAGCGCACCGGTCGTGAGCGACGCCGCCGGCCTCGTCCTGCACAGCGCCAGAACCGTCCAGGCGTCCGGCATCGAACCGGACGCCTGGCTGCTCATCGAGGACGGAGCCGTCACCGCCACCGGCTCCGGGGGCGGCTGGCCGCGCAGGCCGGGGCTCGAGGTCGTGGACGCGGGCGGTCTCACGGCGACGCCCGGCTTCCTCGACCTGCACGTCCACGGCGGAGCCGGCGCGTCCTTCGAGGACGGGCCCAACGCGATCCGCGCGGCTCTCGACCTGCACCGCTCGCGAGGCACGACCCGCTCGCTGATCAGCCTCGTCTCGGCGCCGATCGCCCGGCTCGAGCGGTCCGTCGCCGCCGTCGCCTCGCTCGCCGCCGAGGACCCGCTCGTGCTCGGCGCCCACCTCGAGGGTCCGTTCCTCGCCCCGTCCCGCCGCGGAGCGCACGACCCCGCCGCGCTCGCCGCACCGGAGGGGGCTCTCGTGACGAGACTGCTCGAGGCGGCGGCCGGAGCGCTCCGGCAGATCACGATCGCTCCGGAGCTGCCCGGCGCGACGGCCGCGATCGAGCGTTTCGCCGCCGCGGGAGTGATCGTCGCGGTCGGCCACACCGCCGGCGACGCGGAGACGGCACGCTCGGCCTTCGATCACGGTGCCCGCCTGCTGACCCACGCCTTCAACGCGATGCCCGGCATCCATCACCGCGATCCGGGGCCCGTCGTTGCCGCCTTCGAGGACTCGCGGGTGACTCTCGAGCTCGTCCTCGACGGCGAGCACGTCGATCCGCGGGTCGTCGCCCTCGCCTTCCGCGCCGCTCCCGGCCGCATCGCCCTGGTCACCGATGCGATGGCGGCGGCCGGCGCTCCGGACGGGTCGTATCGTCTCGGCGCCCTCGACGTCGACGTGGCCGCGGGCCGGGCCGTGCTCCGGGGCACGGCGACCCTCGCCGGCTCCACCCTCACCCAGGATCGGGCCCTGCGGCTCGGCCTCGCCGCCGGCCTCGACGAGCGGGTCGTGGTGGAGGCGCTCACCGCGACGCCCGCTCGCGTGCTCGGCCGCGCCGACCTCGGCGCGCTGACGCCGGGGGGCCGCGCCGACATCGTCCTGCTCGACGCCGACCGGCACGTCCAGGCCGTCTGGGCGGAGGGGCGGCTGATCGCGGGAAGCGTCGGCGAGGGACGACCCCGTTCGTCCGTCACCGCGGAGACCGGCTGATGAGCATCGTCGCGCCTGCCCGCGTGGAGCTCGGGAACGACGAGATCTGGGTGTCCGTCAGCACCGCCGGGGCCGAGCTCACCTCGCTCTGCGATGCCGCCGGACTCGAGTATCTGTGGCAGGCGGGTCCGGAGTGGCCCCGGCACGCTCCCGTGCTCTTCCCGATCATCGGTCGCCTCCCCGGCGACACGCTGCGCCACCGCGGCGTTTCATACCCAATGGGACGGCACGGTTTCGCCCGAGACCGCACCTTCGAGCTGGCGGCCTCCTCGGCCCACGGAGCCGTGTTCCTCCGCCGCAGCGACGCGGTGACGCGAGAGGTGTTCCCTTTCGAATGGACCCTGATAGTCGCCTACGCCCTCACTGGATCGACGCTGCGCATCACCCAGACCGTCGAGAACCGCGGCACCGAGCCGCTCGGATTCTCGGTGGGGAACCACCCGGCGTTCGCGCTGCCACTCCCCGGCGGGCAGGGGGAGCACCGCCTCCGCTTCGCCGAGGAAGAGCCGGAGGGGATCCGCCGCGCACCGGGCGGCTTCCTCGGTGTGCCGCGCTTCCCCTCGCCCCTCGTGAAGGGAGCGGTCATCGTGGACGACGCCTGGTTCGAGGAGGACGCGCTGATCTTCGACACGCCGAAGCGGCGCACGGTCACCCTCGAGGCTGCGGGAGCCCGCTCGATCACCGTCGACACGGGGGACTTCGACGTCCTCGGCCTATGGAAGCCGGTCGGCGCTCCTCTCCTCTGCATCGAGCCGTGGCGCGGCATACCGACGCCCGCAGGCTGGGACGGCGACATCGTGGACAAGCCCAGGCAGGTCGTGCTGGGTCCAGGCGAGCACCGAGCCTTCTCCTGCAGCATCATGATCGGCTCATACACATAGCCCCGCAGGTGTGCATCGCTGAGCCAGAGCCGACAGCGCAGCCTGCCGGTCGGGTTTCCGGGTCCGCCGCGACGAACGGTGAGAACGGTCCCGATTTCTACCGCGCGACACCCGGAACGTCCGCATGACCGGCGCCCGCGTCGCACCAGCCATGCACGGGACTTGAAACTCTCGGCAGGCGTCGCTGGAAACGTGGTTCTACAAGCACTGCGTTTGTACCCAGAAAGCGAGGCGGTCAGAGAGCTGCGCCCCGTGTTACGCCGCGGAGGCCGAGGCCCGATGGCGCCCGTCCTCTACAAACTGACATAACGTCGATTATCGGCGAATGCCGGAAGCGGTGCCGGGTCTGCGGGGACCGGTCCGTGAGCGCCTGCTCGGAGTCCCGTTCAGAGGCACCATTCGGCGGGTCGAGGCAGTCGAAGACGTGAGGGTCTCCCGAAAGCTACCGCGCCAACTCGGCTGGCCGCCAATCAGGAGCGTTCACGGGTACGGTTCTTGATCTGGTTCAGCAGCACGTCTTGAGATCGCACAAACTCGACCGCGGGTGCCTCCTATCAGTCCCGCTTCTACAGGTCATCGAGCTTACCGATGACGATCCGGATGGGACCCACGGCACATGTGCCACGGCCTGTGGCACATTTCGGAGGCCTGGCCGCCCGGCCGCGAAAGACACTTTTCCCGTCAGCTACTCAAAAATCGCTTCGTATAGCTGCCAGATGGGCCAGCCTTGAAGCTCCGCAACCTGTTCCTCAGAAAGCAAGGCTTTCAACTCAACGGATTCCTCGCGATCATTGAGGAGAAGCGAGCAGGCAAATTGTGTCTCTATAGCCCGGTCTGTGGAATCGGATGTCATCGACCGGCGAAGAGTGCGGATAGACTTTATATGCTCAGCAGTGAGCGCCCCCTGCCGCCAAAGGACCTGCCAGTAATTTACAAGAGAAGCAGCATTCGTTTCATCTTGTGCGACCAACCAAGCACTTAGCTCAACCGCCGCGTCAAGGAATTCTTCCCGCCTCTCCTCCTGAAGATCAGCAGCTGATATAAGTCGCAACACAGACCGGTTGGTTAGATAGTGAGTCTCAGACGTTTTCGGCACCTCCTGATAGGAGCTAACTATATTGGACAACCGCAAGTTAAGAGTGGTCGCTACGTCGTCCTCACCGATCGCGTCGTAAGCGGTTATCATCACAGTTCGATTGCCACTTTTGGCTCGCCAAGCAAATTGTTGCGGATCTGTTGCACTGAACGGGTCAATGAATTTCCAGTAGCCTGGCTTTTTGCCTTGAAGAGCGAGACAAATTACCTTCCACCGCCCGACCGGAAGCTGAACCAGAGAAAGAATGTCGGTGTCGAGCTCTAGTTCCTCTCCATCAATCAGAGCACGACGCAGGCGCAGAAGATCATCGATCTCAGCCGCAGAGACTTCATCAATCTTGATGAGTCCCTTGTCGACGACAAGAAAGTCGAATAGCTCCGCGAGTTTCGTCACGCCTTTTAGATGCTCTCGCAAAGATCTGTCTCCCGGAAGTTCTTCCGCAGCAAACGGCACACGATCATTACCAATCGTGATGAATCCATTGTCGAGCATTCCCGCAAAAAAATTGAGAGACTTGAGGCGAGAATTAAGGTCGTTTTCTGGATTGAGGTGAACCGTTGCGGAGAGCTTTCCGGCGCTGGTTACCATTACAATTTCTAGCCCCGGAGAGAGTCGAAGTCGAACTGTATTCTCGTCGATTCTCTGAGTAGTCACGTTACTAAAGGTCTCAGCGCCGCTTCTGACCGAAGCACTGAAGGGACGCTCGGTATACGAGCCGGGAAGAAGTTGCAGGACACCCCCAAGGGGTACGGCCAGACCGCTTCTAGTATTCAACGTCATGGTCAAATCATGAGTTGCGGGAGAAAGGCTAGCTGGTACCGAGAAATCGATGTCCTCAGCACTTTGGATGGTGATACTGTCCATGTTCTCGAATAGGATTGGATCGAAACCAGTCTCGACGTCTTGCCTCTGCGCGTCAGCGGCCAGCGAAAGGAGTGTTCTAACTTGTCGCTTATCCGCAGGGAGGAGTTTCAGCCGAATTGGAAGTTCTTTCTGATTCTCCGGATGTGCGTCCAAGATGGCCTGTATGGCGAATGGGGCTAACAGTGAATAATAGATGGTACCGTCCCCCGTCCTGGAATTGATGGCGACGTAGAAGTAGAAGACTCCTCTGTTACGCTGATAGGCATAGAGGCTTGCTCGGGTCACGGAGAACTTGGGCACTCCTCTCTTACTTGGTGCGCGCTTGCGTCCCTTGACCTGCACGGAAACGCGTCCGCTCCATTCAGTGTTCTTCTTGCGCTCTCCGGAGTACAGGTCTATATGGCCGTCAGTGAAAGGAGTCTTGTCATTAGTCGCAATTTCTGATCTGAGGCCCGGGCAACGAGCAATAACGTCGTTCACTGCATTCACTGCCAAAAGCTCGACATCCATGGAACTAAGTGTCGCGGAGGTCGTGACATGTCGCCGCATCCTGCTGCCGTGTCGCCTCATCGAGCTGTAGCGGACGTCCCGCGTAGCACGAGCCCGCTAGGGCTGAGCCTTCGTTTCACCAGCCGATCTGACAATCGCTCCCTCTACTCTGAGGCGTGGTCTCCGAACTTCGCACACTCCCCGACGACTACGCCGCGACCCTCGCCGAGCTGAAGTGGCGCGTGCGCTCGGCCCAACTCACGGCACAGCGCAGGGTGAACACGGCACTCGTCGAGCTGTACTGGGAGCTCGGCCACGCAATCCTGCAGCGGCAAGCCAACGCATCCTGGGGCGGCTTCGCTGTCACTCGCCTCGCCGAGGACCTACGTGCCGAATTTCCACAGATGAAGGGCTTCTCGAGGTCGAACCTCTTCAGCATGCGCGCTTTCGCGCAGGCTTGGCCGTCGCGCGAGGAAGTAGTCCAACAAGCTGTTGGACTCCTTCCTTGGGGTCACATCGTCCTGCTGCTGCAGAAGCTCGACGACGCCGACGCCCGCGCGTGGTACGCGGCGGCCGCCGCTGAGCACGGCTGGTCCCGGAACGTGCTCTCGAACCAGATCATGAACCGCACCCGCGAGCGAATCGGCTCCGCTCCCTCCAACTTCGCCGGTCAGCTCGCCCCCGCCGACTCGGACCTCGCGCGCCAGCTCGCGAAGGACCCGTACGTGTTCGACTTCCTCGAGCTGACGGGAGACGTCGCGGAACGTGAGCTCGAGCAGGCCTTGATGGATCGCATCGTGGACACCCTTCGAGAGCTCGGCGCCGGCTTCGCCTTCGTGGGACGGCAGGTGCATTTCGACGTCGACGGTGACGACTTCTACGCCGACCTGATCTTCTTCCACACCGAGCAGCTGCGGTATGTGGTGATCGAGCTGAAGACCGGCCGGTTCGAGCCGGCGTTCACCGGCCAGCTGGGGTTCTACGTCGCGGTCGTCGACGACCGGATGCGACGTGACTTCCACCGGCCCACGGTCGGAATCCTCATCTGCGGCGGCCACAACGAGCACACCGTCCGCTACGCCCTCAGCCAGACCGGCTCCCCCATGGCCGTCTCCAGCTACACCTACGAATCCTTACCGCCTGCAGAGCAGGCAGCACTACCGACCGCCGAGCAGATCGCCGCGGCCCTCGATTGGACCGCCGACAGTAACTAACGGGCCTGCTCGCCGCGCTCCGGCGATCGCGCAGCTGAACGTCCGCGGTTGGTCTTCGGCACGTGGACACGGCCGGACTGCGCGACAGCCTCGCTCGCTGGCCGCCCCTGGGCGACGTCGGCGCGCATGCGCACATCGATGACGTCTTGCGGGATCCCGTGGGTCTTCATCTCGTTCGCGGTGGCCGTGCGACGAGCGGCGCTGTCGTACGACATCTCGCTCTCCGATCGCATCGCATCTGCTCGCCCCTCGGCGCCAACCGGAACGGCGTCAGCGGAACGACCGCTCTCGGCGGGCAGGAGATCACTGCGGAAGTAGGCGGCCTCGTCGCGGTTCTCGGCGTCGTCGTAGCGCAGCTGTTCCGGGGTCAGCGTCGCAGTTCCACCGGCATCCGCCTCGCGCTCGAACCGGTCTGCCTCACTCTGTAAGACATCGACTGAACCGTCAACGTCACCGCGGTCGAGAGCCAGTTCGTAGTTGTCATCGAACCTGTCGAGCTGGGCGGCTTCCGCCTCGGCCGCGAACTGGTCGAGACGCCCTGCTTCGACGTCGGCGGCGATGGACTGGTTGAGGTCCCCGCCGGCGGCCGCGAGCTCGGAAGCCGCGGTGCTGTCGGCGACGGTCAGCGCACCGGCGCCGTCCCGGTAGAGCTGCTCCTGAGCGCGGGCGTCGTCCGCGAGGGCACGCAGCTGGTCGGGCGACTGCTCGGAGGTTCCGCCGTCCTCTGCCTGCGCCTCGTACTCGCGAGCGTGCAGCTCGAGCGTGGCCGCCTGATCGATGTTCTCCTGACCGTTCTCCGCTCCGCCTTGATCGGTCGGGGCGGCCGGCTCGTCCCGCGTCGCGTCGGCACGCCGTTGTTCGGCGTCCATCATTCCGGCGACGGCCGCGGTTTCGACGGTCGTCTCGACGGTTTCCGCCCGTCTTCTGTCGACGGCCGCGCGCTGGTCCTCGGTGAGGAGCTGCGGGAACTTCTCAGCGATCGCAGCGTCCACCGCTGCGTCATGGCCGGCAAGGGCCTTCACCTCGTTCAGCGGGTCCGCAGAGCCGGACTCGGGCACCCGATCGGTGGCCTCAGCGGCTGCGACGACAGCGAGGGCCTTCTCAGCGGAGAAGTCGACCGGCTGGTCGCCGCGCAGCTTGTCCGCGATGTCGGCGACGTCGACGCCATAGCGGTCCTGGACTTCACGCGCGATTGTCTGTGTGGCACGTTCGGCTACAGGGTCGAGGTCCTTCCACTGCTGTGCGGTGGAGAGGACGTCAGCGACCTGCTTCAACTCGGCGCGCTGCCACCAGTCGGGGCGGTCCACAACAGCGATCTGCGCACGCGCGACGTCGCGCTCGGCGGAGAACCGGGCGGCGAGTGCGCGCGCGTCGGCCTCGCTCTTGCGCAGCGCTTCACGCGCCAAGTCCTCTCGCAGTCGGGCGAACTTGTCACCCAGCTGGAGCGCGACGGTCAGCGCGACCCGCGCGGACTGTCCGACCTCATCCTCAACGCTGTCCCCATCGCTCATAGCTCTGTCCCCTCTCGCTATCTCTCGAAATCGTCGCGCTCACGCGTGCCGGCAGTCTTCGTGGTCGGCGCCTGTACCGCCGGCTCCGCCGCGGGAGTCAGGCGCGTGGGCACCGGCCCGCCGCGACCCGCGGCGAGGTCCGCGCGCTGCTTCGCGGCCTGCTGCTCCGGCGTCAGCGCGGCGACCTGGTTGGCGGTGATCTGCGCGGTGTAGCCGTCGCGCACGACGGTCAGGCGCTGCGTCATCATCCGCGCGAGCTCCTGCGACCGGTGCAGATCCCCGACAGCCTTCGCGGCACGGAAGATCGACGCGGTGGTCTGCGCGAGCTGCTTCAACAGAAGAGCCTCCGCGGCCGCGTTCTGGCCGCGCTTGGCCTGCACCAGGATCAGCGCAGCGGTCGTCGCCATCGACGGCATCGCGACCGGTCGCGGCCGCGACTCGCCCGCTCGCAGCTGCGCGGACCGGGCCAGCGTCCGCGACGCCTCGGCCAGCGGTCCGGGCGTCGGTTCCAGGCGCCGCGACCATGCCGCGTACGCGCCGGACGTCTCGCGGGCGACGTGTGCCCAGGTGGCCTTGTCGGACGGGTCGACGGAGGCGATGTAGTCGTGCAGCCGGCGCATGTCCTCGGCGTACATGGCGAAGAACTTCGGAGACATCTCGCTCTCCTCGCGCCCCGGGTTCGCCGGCCGGTACTGCCACGGATTCTTCGACGTCGCGCGCCACTCCCCCACGGCTTCGGTCGCGGACTCGGGACGGTCCGGCCATCCCTTCCGCAGCTCCGGGAGCGTGAGGTCGCGGGCGATCCTGCCGCCTCCGTGCCACACCACGGGCTGGCCCTTCTCCGGGCGCAGCGCCACGGAGTAGCCGACCACGACGTCATCACGTCCGACCGCGAACCGCGGACGAATCAGGATGGCGTCGCGGCGCATCCGACGCACGAACTCGCCCTCGTCCTGCGACGCGGTAGCCGCAGCTCGCAGGCTCCGCTCCAACCGCTTCGCGTCGACCTCGGTAGCACCGCGGCGCAATGAGGACTCGCGCTCGGCCGGCTTCTCACCGCGCTGCGCCCCTGCGCGCTCGGACTCGTGCAACGGCCGCAACTCGAACTCCCGCTCGAGCTCCCGCGTGATCGTCTGCGCCTTCGAGAAGTCGTGATGGACAGACGCCTTCGTGCCGTCCTCGCGCACCAACGACACGGCGATGTGCACGTGGTCGTTGCCATTCTTCGACAGGCCATGACGCACCGCTACCCACCGGCAATCGGCCTTGCCTATGTCGGCGCCGGCGAACCCCATCCGCTCCACAAACCGCTCGGAGATCTCGGCCCACTTCTCGTCCGAAAGCTGGCCCTCCTCGGCACTGATCGAGAGCGAGCAGTGCCACACGTCAGCGTCGACGCGCTCCTTCGACGTCACACCCGTCTCAGGATCCGTGACCTCCTTCGAACGGGTGACCGACGTGCCGAAGACGCGGCGCGGCTCGTCCAGATCGGCAGCGATCGCGAGGGCTGCTGCGCGGTCCAACTCCCCGTAGCCGTACTCCGCCATGATCGCGCCGTTACCGGCGACCAGGTGCGGCTCCTCATGCTCGTTCGCCCGACCCTCACCCTGCAGGTAGGTCATCAGTCCGGACATGCGCCCACCCCGGGTCACGTTCGGGATCACGCGCCGGCCAGCCTCTTCATCGCCGCCCGGTACTCCGCAACAACCGCGCGGTAGTCAGCGATCGCCGCTTCCGCCTCGTCGGGGAATCGGCTCTCCGTGTTCGCGAACCGGGCGAGCTGGTTGAGGTTGTTCGAGACGTACCCCATCGTGCTGCGGATGTTCATCAGATCCGCGGCAACCGACTTGAACTCCGCATCGGTGATGACCGCGTCCTCGGCCGTCGCGGACTCGAACAGCAATCGCGGCACCGTCACCTCACGCACGATCGCCCGAGCCCGAAGCTGCGCATCCTCCTCGGGCGTGACCATGACGACGTACCGCTTCTCGCGACGAGACTCACCCCCCGCGTTCGCACGTCGCTTGCGACCGAACAGACGGTGCTCACTCGACTCGGACACGAGCGTCACCATCCCTTCAAGGCCCAGCGCAGCGAACCCGCCAACCGGCGGGGACCATACGGCGAGTATGCCGAGGATCGCCGCGCAGCGGAAGAACGAGAAGCAAGTTACGGCACGTAAGCCTATAGCTTGCTCTGCCCTTCTACTCCGCAAGCATCATCAAGGTGTGCCCACGGCCGAGTTGATCGAGCGCACCCGTTTCGGTACCCGATCGACTGCCGTTCTCGGTAGTCTCGGGGTATGAACGACGTGACTCGGAACCCTGAAGAGGCAGCGGAGGCGGCTCGCCGCCTCCTCGAGTCCACCGTCGAGAGACGGGTCGAAGCGGTGCGGTCAATCGTGACCGCAGCGAACGACACCGACACCGCGCGGACCGCTCTCAGTGACGCGCAGACCCGCCACGCTAAGGCGTGGTCCACCGCGCTCGCGTGCGGCTGGTCCGAGAAGGAACTCCGCGCAGCAGGCGTCCCTCGACCCGAACAGACGCGCGCGCGAGTGGCGCGCACTCGCCGGCCTTCGACCGGCGACGCCGACGTCGCCAGCTCGACGGACGGCGTCCCCTCGGAGTCGATGGAGCAGGTCGCGTGACCGACGGCAACGACGCGCTCCACGCCCAGGTCCGGGAGTGGGCCGAGGGGTCGAACCCGCTCGCCGCGGCGGTCGAGCTCTTGATCCGCTCGGGCCTCGTCTACGAGGGCGCTCCGTGGGTCCGGACCGACAACGCCTGGAAGACGAGCGCGGTCGACTTCGACCGCCTCGGCTACGAGATCGGCGCGCTCAGTGGCGGCGAGCAACGCATCGCCCGCATCGCCACCTCACTCGGTCACGGCACACCCGTCGACCTCCGCGAAGACATCTCCGGACTCGACTACACACACGCGCGTCTCGTGCTCGCCGCAGTCGCCCATGCCGCCGGATTCACTGAACCTGGAATGACCGTCACGGACGTCGACGGTGTCCCCACCCTCACCCCCTACGAGGCGCTCGCCACCTGGCCGGTCGACTAACATCGACCCGACTCAGCACCCCCGCTGACGTCGGAAAGCCCCCGCTCGAGCCTCAGCTCGCGGGGGCTCTTCCGTCCCGACCGGCGGGGAGCCTGGGCAGCTGCGTCAGTAGGATCCGATTCGTGGACGACTACGAATCGCAGCTCACCAGCATCTTCACCCAGGTCGAGCAGGGCGTCGACGGCGACGGCGGCGCGAAGGTGAACGTTGACCGGCCAGAGATCCTTCACGACCGGATCCGCGACTGCTACGAAGCCGTCATGACCGTGACGTCGAAGGGGCAGCCCAACCCGTCAAAGATCGCCGGCGGCACATTGCCCGCGGACTGGCAGAAGGTCATCTGCACGAAGCTCGATGACGCAGTGTTCGATCTCTCGATGGACGATCGCCAAGGAGCCGCGGACAACCTGTTCGAAGCTCTCCAACTTGCCTCGCTCGCCAGCGGTCGAGAGACGCCAAGCAGCAGCTGAACGCCACAACCGGATGGTGGGCGTGAGCCGCCGCTCGAGCCCTGATCGAGCAGGGGCTTCTGTCTCTCGACCACGTCGGGGTCGGCTCGCAGTGCGCACCGACCGCACGCCACGCGATCTACCTTGCCGAACCTCGTGCAATCGTGAGACGAGTAGAACGCGGGCGCAGTCGGTCGCAGACGCCCCCGACCACCTGTGCACAGCCCAGCTCTCGCTAAGGCTGGCCTGCACACAGGTGGACAGCGGGACCCCGACCGAATCGCAGGCCGTAGGCCAACCGGGGCGCATGCGCGGAGTCGTGCGAGTCGCGGTACCCCTCGCCGAGTCAGGTAGACGTCTAGTGAACGTCTAATACCGATGCTGGTTCAGTGCGCCGCGTCGTACGCGGCTTGAACGTCGGAGGGTAATCGGCCGGATCTCGGAACCTCGTATCCGTGGCGTCGCGCCCAATGCCGGATCGCCGCCAACATCTCAGGACTCTTACGCCCCGCGCTCGCAGCGACAGCCGTCACGCGTGGTCGGACTGGCGCGGCCGAGAGTGGCCGTGCAGCGTCGACGAACCGCGCGAGAGCGAGGTGGAGGTAGCCGATGTTGGCCGCGGTCAAATCGATCTCGTAGGCGTCATCATCGACGGAGAAACTCACCGTTCGACCGCGCCCGGCCGAGATCGGCACGCCAGTCAGATCATCGACAAGATCCACCCGAGAAGCCACGCGATGAATCCCTCCTTGACCGGCCCGCAGACGCAAACGGTTCTTCCACAGTAACGACCATCACGAAATGGCCCGGAAGCATCAGGGCGTCACTCCTCTCGCCGCGCGAGAGCAGCAACTTTCAGCTCGTTTTGGTCGTGCCGTGAGTCGACACCTGAGCGCCGCCACCTTCTCGTCAGCACTCCTCAGCGCCCTTTGCTCGCCGGATGGTCAGCCAGCCACTGACGGAGCCCAGGAGCACGTCGGCGGAATCAGAAGAGACCGCGTCGCTGGCCGACGCGCAACGTGTCGCTCGAGCACAAACGTCGCCACATACGTCAGCTGGGCGACGAGCACTGCACGCGCTCCACCCCGACGGGTGCCAGGAGTGTGGCTGATGCGATCCGACCTGGAACCGCTACCGTGCGAGCGGGATCGTCGCGCCTGTGCGACGGCCGTGAGAGGGGAATCACATGCTCCGACAGTCCAGCCGCCGAGTACGCATGACATCCATCGGCATCGCAGCCATGACCTTCGCCACCGCGCTGACTGTCGGTGCCGCCGTGCCGGCACAAGCCGACGTGGCGTACGGGACGCTGCAGGGAACGGTGAGCGGCGCCGGAGCTGGTCCCGTCGCTGGCATCGACGTGATCCCCGTCAGCGACCAGGGGTACCAGGTCGGGGACGGTGCAACGAGCGATGCGGAGGGCCACTACTCCCTGAGCGTCGAGACCGGCTCTTACCAGGTGGCGTTCCTCCCGCCGACGGGGAGCCCTTGGGCGGCGCAGATGTGGGACGGGGTCCTCACCGTTGCGGAAGCGTCCGAAGTCGACATCGTCGCCGACTCCACTACGACGGCCGACTCGACCCTGATTCTCGGCTCGACCGTCTCCGGCCGGGTCACCTGCGACGGCGTCCCCACCGGAGGCATCTCTGTCGGAGCCGTGAACCGCATCAACCTCCTGTTGGGGCGCGGGGCAGTGACGAACCCGGATGGCACCTACGCGATCACCGGCGTCATTCCGGGGAACGTCGAGATCTCGTTCCAGCCCTTCCCCATCGACTGCATCCCCGAGTTCTGGAAGGACGTCCCCCTTGGAGGAACTCCGACGCCTCTCCTCGTGACCGCGGGCCAGGACCGCACGGGCATCGACGGCGAGCTTTCGAGTACCGAGGCACCCAAGCCCGCCATCCCGGCGAAGGTCGCCGCGGTCCTCGAGCGCCTGGGCATCGACGCGACCGACCCGCGCATCGCCGCCGCCTGCAACGCCACGACCGACTCTGCGCTGCAGCGCAGGATTGAGCGCCTCGGCGCAAAGGTGTCACTGTCCACCGTCCGCCAGGTGCGCGCAGCACTCTGCTGACCTCAGCGTCGAAGAACCACCTCGATGAGAGGGACTACCAGCCACTGAGAGAAGCGGTCATCGGCAAACGCCGGCGGCCGCTTCTCTTCATCCCAAGCGCGACCACAGTGCAGTCGCAACACCGCAATCGTGAAAGATCGCAGCTCGGCGCGTCTCAGCAACCCTCTGGTTTCGGGGCGAGGCAGCTCCGACGCCGACAACGCAGCTCTTGGGCCGCCCGGCGCCTAGGCTCGCGAAATGGCGAGTGTCGAGGGGGCTCAGGCGCCCCTCCTCGCCCGAGACGTTCGAAAGGAGATCGGGACACGATGGGACTGTTCTCTCGGCGCCGACCCGTAAGCGGCGCGGCGGATGCGGTGACCGTGGTCGCCGATCCGGCCACGGGGCGGGCACGGGTGGGTACCGACGCTGTGCCGATCCTCCCGCTGGTTCTGGACGATCGCGCCGCGGCGGCGCTGCTGGCCCGATCCGCGGCCTCCAACGCTCCGATCCTGGCGCCACATGAGTCCGGGCTGACCGTCGCCCACGTCCTCGACCGGGACGGGGCGTGGGAGTACGTGACGGCGTCGACGGCGGCGCGCCTCGGGCACACCGTCGAGTCGCTCGCCGCGGAGGCGCTCGCCTGGCTGGCGCGCATCGACCCCATGGTGTCCGGCGGCGACGGGCGATTCCTCCTCGCGACACCGCCCGGCAGCGAGGAGCTCGCGGCGTCCCTGATCCTGAGGGCGGGGTTCCTGCACACGCTGTTCGACGAATTCGTCGCCGGCGACCCGGTGATCGCGATCGGTCAGCGCGTGTCGATGCACGTCTGCGGCACAGAGGACGCCGATGCGGTGGCGGGCCTGCGCGAGCTCGCCCGCGGCCTCTACGACGGCGGCGACGCGGCCCCGGTCAGCACCACCCTCTACCGCCTCGGCGCTGACGGGTCGGCCATGCCCTACTGACAACTCATCGCCCGCACTGCTGAGACCGACGGGTGCTGGCACTCTCGAACGTGGCAAGCTCACCGCGGTCAGAAATAGATAGGCGTTAGAACGCCTGCTTGTCGAACCCCTCTGGGGCAGAGTTCATCGGATCCGTCCACTGCAGGCCGGCAGCGACCGCGCGAGCCAAGCTCACTAGGCCAGTGCCGAAGTAGCAGTACCCGTGAGTCGTCTCGACCTGCTGATGCGGCGGCATCACCACGAGGCGCCAGTTGAACAGCATCCTCCACACCTCGACCGTGAAGGTCTCCGTCTCCTGCAGCCGAAAGCCGTTCTCCGTCCGCACGATCCGCTCCCCCGCAACGTTGGCCTCGGAACGCAGCTGTCGCTCGAGGTCGTCGAGCACCTCAGCTCGGGTGCGCAGCATCGTCTTCTGATCCACCCTGCCAGTGTCCCGATAGCCGCCCCGTCACCGGCCATTTCATCGGGCGGGTCTTACGGGACACTGCCGCCCGCGCCCCTACGCGACGCATCCTGCTCGCCGAAGTGATGCGGTGAACGACCCCCGACCGGGACGCGTCGCGCGCCTCGCTCGCACCGTTCTTGTCGACACCTCGCGTTCCGCGTTGCCGTCGAGCGCGCCCGCCCAAAGCGTCTCTTATTCAGTAAGGGGACGCCCTGCCCGCAGCATGGTGAGGATGGCAGCCCGTTCGAGCCGGGCCGAGTCAGAGGAGCCTCGCACTGCGGGTACGAGGCTCCCGCTCAAGCAAGCAGGGATACCAGAACGGCTATTTCCGGGCAGGACGGCACAACTGCGCCGCACGACGACCGGTAACCGATCCCCCGACGAGATGTCGATCGATCAGCGCGCCGCCAGCAGCCCGAACGACCCGATGACGACCGGCACCACCGCGACGGCCAGCAGGAGATAGGACAGCACGAGCCCCACCGTCGACTCCCGGCGAGGACCCTCGCGTCGTGGTCATCGAGAGTTACGGCCCTGTGTACCGAGGCGCTCCGACGGTCCTCCGCTGGGCCGAGTCCTGGCTGGCGGCCGGCGGACGCGTACTCGGGTCGACCATCACCAACGAATTCACAGCCGGCGACCGCATCGCGGTCGAGTGGCGACTCGAGTGCCACTGGGACGGAGCGGACCACGCCTTCGACGGATCGACGCTCGCGACCGTCCGCGACGGAAAGATCGCATGGCTCCGCGAATACGCGACCAGCGCTCCCCTCTACGACTGGGAAGGACGATGGAACTAGGGGCCGAAGCGCGCTGGAGGCTCTGTCGGATGCCCGGATCGCAGTAGGTGGTTCTACCGTCCAGAGGACGATCCCCGTACGGGACGTTCGATCGCTCTCGCTACCTTCTCCGCAGCCACCGCGACAACCCCGTCGCGCTGCACTGCCGATCTGACGACGATGGACGCATGCAGCAGCTGACTTACGCGTCGAGGAGTCTGTTCACGACGGATGCAGTGGTGCAGGCGCTGCTCGAGCTGGTGACAGCGATCGATCGACAGCAGCACTCCGAGACGGTCACGATCCCCGCGTTCACCGAGCAAGGTCGCCTGGTCGAAGCGAAGCTGACCCTGAACGCCGGAAGCGAGCTCGTCGCTGTCCCGGTCGACCTGCAGGCGGTCGGTGTGGATGAGGCAGCTGCATCGGAAGCCGCCGAGGCGGCTGTAGCGAACATCCGCTCCCGAATCAGCGAGAACGAGCGCTACGTGGCGCATCCCATGATTGATGACGAGCCTCCATATCCCGACTACGACGAGTTCCGGGACTGACAACGGTGTACGAGCGGCGCGCACCCCGACAGCCCGAGGACGCCATCAACCGATGGACGAGCAAGGCGTGAGGATGCTGCCGCGCGCGTCTCGTTTTCGGTCGTGAGCGTGCACCTGCCAGGACACGGAGACGGTACCTCCGGTGAGGAAATCGTGTGGCTCCTGGAGTCCTTCGTCAGAATCCTTCCCGGCGAGGACGCTGCCGTGTCCGTGCTCGGCGCTCCGTTTGACGCGCAGACGCTGGCGGCGACGAGCCATCGAGCGGCGACTCTCGACGAGATGCAAATCGACCTCGGGGAGGGGCCAGCTTGGGATGCGCACCGCACGTACCGTCCGACCGAGTTGCATGTCGATGAGGAGCGGAATTTCGCTGCCTGGCCGGTCTTCGGGCTCTTCGCCGAGGCAGCCGGAGCGAGGACGGTCCTCGCCGTTCCCATGCTGGTCGGCACCTCGAGCATCGGCGCCGTCACCCTCTACAGCAGTGCCTCGATGCGGCTCGATGCTCAGCATCTGCAGCTCGCCAATCGACTATCGGGAACTCTGGCCAAAGCCGTGGCCGAGCAGATGATGAGCCTTCCGGCGGACGGGACGCTCGCCCGCGATTCCGCGCTCTCGCGCCGAGAAGTGCATCAAGCGGTAGGGATGGTAGTGAGCCAGATGCGATTGACACCCGCGGACGCCCTGCTGATGATCCGCGCCTACGCTTTCGCAGAAGGGATCAGCGTTCGCGACGTGGCTGCACTGATCATCACCCGAGCGCTCGACTTCTCCCCCAATCCGCCGGCGTGAATCGAAGCCGGAGGCACTGAGTCATCGCTTCCGCGGCGAATCTGCCCGTGTGCGCGTCCCGGTGAACCATCCCCTATCGGGACTCGGACTCGACCGTCGACAACTTGAGTCTGCAGTCACGGACGCAGTCCTCTAGGTCGGCGAATCCGGACCGGACCGTGCCGACCCGGACGAGCGCGGCGTCGCCCACCCCCGCGCCCTCGTGCGTGAAGACGACGAGCTCGCGGCGGTCCAGCGACCAGACGACATCTCCCGCCCGGTAGTCGGCGACCGGCTCCACTGAGGCGAGGGCCCCCGCCACGACGACGTCCTCGGCGACGAGCGCGGCGCCCATCCGGTCCTCGAACACCAGAGAGGCGGGGAGCCCGGCCGCGATCGAGCGCGCGGCGGGCGAGTCGTCGACCTCGACGGTGATCGCGGCCCGCTCCGCAGGGGCGAGCGGGACCGGAACGGCGAAAGCGAGAGCCGGAGCCAGCAGCGCGACGAGCCCCGCCTGGGCGAGAGCACCGAGGAGGACTCCCGGGCGGCGACGCGACGACGCGGCCGTCCTGCGGCGGATCGGGGAGTTGTCGGTCTCGCGGTCGTCGGTCATGCTCAGGGCGAGTCTCATCCGTGCCTCCGTGGTCGAATCGAGCCGGTGACCGCGGTGGTCGACCAGTGCTGCCTCCGCGGTACGACCCAGCGAACCGCTCGGTGCCGGCCCCCGGGAGTCCCGTCGCTGACGCGCCCTCTCAGGGCGCCCCACTGCGGCCGAGGGTCGACCTACTGTTGCCGCATGGTCGATCGATCCGAGATCCGCGAGTTCCTGGTGTCGCGCCGCGCCCGCGTCGAGCCCGAGCAGGTCGGCCTCCCGCGCGGGACAGACCGGCGGGTGCCGGGCCTGCGCCGAGGCGAGGCCGCCGCGCTGGCCGGCGTCAGCGTCGAGTACTACGCCCGACTCGAGCGGGGAGCGATCGGCGGCGCCTCCGACGCGGTCCTCGACGGACTAGCCCGAGCCCTACGGATGGACGACGCCGAGCGCGAGCACCTCGGCCGACTCGCCCGCGGCGCCGGAGACGCACCGTCGACCCGGAGCCGGGCGAGACCGACGCCCGGGTGGACCCCCTCCCCCAGCGTCCAGTGGATGCTCGACTCCGTCGGCACCGCCGCCGCCCTCATCGGGAACGGCCGCACCGACCTGCTCGCCGGGAACCGCCTCGGCCGCGCCCTGATGACGGACCTGATCGCCACCGCGACGACACGGCCGCCGAACTTCGCCCGCTTCCTCTTCCTCGAGCCCGCCTCACGGCTCTTCTACCCCGACTGGGACGCCACCGCACGGATGAACGTCGCCCAGCTGCGCACCGAGGCCGGCCGCGACCCGCACAGCAAGGAGCTGCACGACCTCGTCGGCGAGCTCTCCACCCGCAGCGACCACTTCCGGCACCTCTGGGCCCGGCACGACGTCTGGCAGCACGACTCCGGCACCAAGCGCTACCACCACTCCGCCGTCGGCACGATGACGCTCCACTTCGACGGCCTCGACCTCGTCGGACACCCCGCGATCCAGCTCACCGTCCTCACCGCCGAACCCGGCACCCCCGACCACGACGCGCTACAGCTCCTCGGCTCCCTCTCCACCACGCCGGCGGAGAGCGTCCGCACGGCCGACACGGAGAAAAGGTGAAGAGCCGACCTTCACGAAGAGGTCAGGCAGCAGCCCGGTGAACGATCCCCATCCGGGACGCCAGCAGCGGCGGAACGACACCTAGAGTGACTCGCGTGGCACGAGTGAGCACTGTCGCATCTGCGATCGCGGTGAGCGCGACGACTCTCGTCCTCACCGGATGCGGGCCGACCGAGTACCGCGGCTATGAGAGCGGGATCGACGGAGTGCTCTGGCGCCAGATCGCCGCCTTCGAAGACCCCCTGTCATTCGAGCTCTACCAGCCACGTGTCAACGAGCCCGACCCCTACCTCGCCGCGCTCAGCGGCACGCGCTGGGACGGGAGTCCATCGACAGCCACGGAGATCGACCTCGACGCCGGCGGCGTCGTCCTCTACAACCTCTCCTCCACGCCCTCCGCCGCTGAGGTCTCGGTGTTCATCGCTTCCGGCCCCCGCTCCCCCATCGACGACGGTGCGAGTCCAAGCGAGGTGTACACCTGCTATCGGATCGAGACGGAGTTCGTTGGTGATCCCATGCCGTCGGCAGGGCGCGTCCTCCTCGACAGCTGCCCCGAGCCTCTGGTCTCTCTGCTGCCCGAGGACGCTGCCTTCGCCAGCGGCGAAGTATTCGACGGTTAACGGAAGCCGACGACTACAGTCCCGAAGGACGATCCCCTACCGGGACGGTTTGGACGGGCGTCGGCGTTCGATGCGGAGAGCGATCCACAGTCCGCATCGTCGGCAGATGAAGGCGGCTCCGTTGTTGAGCTGGTGGAGCTGGTGGCGGTTCTTGGGTCGGTCGCAGCACGAGCAGATCAGAGGAGTGTCAGTGGGCACGAGAAGTGATTGCGTCGATGATTTGCGCGGTTGTCGGCACACCCGCGAGTCCGGCGGGAGTCGCGTAGACGCGGCAGGCGAGGTCGTTCGTCTGCCCGGTCGTGGGGAAGAGGTCGGTCCCGTCGAGGGTGATCGTGGGTGATCCGGCGAAGGGTGCATCCGCGGCGTCTTCCGGCGTTCGCAGCAGTCGGGTCTCGACCACCGCATCGGGGTGCCCTGTGGCGACGAGAGCTTCGCGGAGGCGCCCGATCGCTTCCGCTGAGTTCGGGCACGCGTCGATGTGGAGAACTTCGAATCTCATCTGCTGATCATGCTCCTCTGACGTGCGTGCCCGTCGGGTCGCGGACGAGCCGGGGGATCAGCCTGACGAACATGACCATGCCGACGAGCTCCACGAGGGTCTGCGTGACGACGACGACCGGAGCGAGCGCGAGCGACGCGGGCAGCGCGAGCGCGAGGGGCAGGACGACGAGGGAGTTGCGGGTCGCGCCGCTGAACACGAGTGCGCGGGTCGCGGAGTACTCGAGGCGGAAGAGGCGCGCGACGCCCAGACCGGCGGCGGCCATGACGACGAGGAAGCCGGCGTAGATCGGGACGAGGACGAGCAGCTGTCCGGCGACCGCGCCGACGGCGCCGGCCTGGGAGGCGACGACGACGAACAGGGTCCCCATCATCAGCGGCACCATGAGCCCGAGCATCGTGGACTCGATTACCCGGCCCGCCCGGTGCCGGCGACCGAGGGCTTGCACGAGAGCGGCCGCGGTGAGCGGCACGACAATCAGGAGCAAGAACGCGCGCGCGAACGGGCCGATCTCGACCACGGCGACGCCCTCCGGTCCGAGGAAGAGCAGCAGGTACAGCGGCAGGAGCAGGATCTGCGCGAGCATCAGCAGCGGTGCCGCGGCGAGCAGCCGGTCGGAAGCACCGCCGGCGAGGCCGGCGAAGACGATCACGTAGTCGATGCACGGCGTCAGCAGCACCAGCAGCACCCCGAACAGCAGCGCCGGAGTGTCCGCCACGAACCGAGACAGGCCATAGGCGACGACGGGGACGACGACGAAGTTCAGGACCCCGACCGCCGCGAGGAAGCGGCCGTCGCGCAGTGACCGGCCGATCGCGGCGAACGGGACGCCGAGGAACGTGGCGAACAACAGCAGCGCGAGCACCGGTTCGATCGCGACCTCCAGGCCGTGCGCGGCGGGCAGCAGCAGTCCGAGCGCGGCGCCGGCGGCGATCGCGGCGAGGTAGAGCGGGATCTGGCGGCGTTCGAGCCAGGCGACGAGCGCGCTCACGACAGCACACCGGGAAGAAGGAGGGACACGGGGTGAAACGGTAAACGTTCGAGCCACTTGAAGGTCAAGCGAGGATTCGAGCCGTAGGGTCGGCGTGTGCGGATCTCGGACGTCAGCAAGCGCAGCGGCGTCTCCGCGACGGCGCTGCGGTACTACGAGTCCATCGGACTCATCACCCCCGGCCGCAGCGGCAACGGGTACCGCGACTACGACGCGGACGTGCTCGCACGCCTGGACCTCATCGAGTCCAGCAAAGAGCTGGGCCTCCCGCTCGAGGACATCGGCCGGCACCTGCGTGCCCTCGAGACCACCTCCTGCACCGACGTCCGCGACGCGCTCCGCCCGCTCCTCGCGGAACGGGTGCGGCAGCTGGACGAGAAACGCGCACGACTGGACGAGCTGCGCTCTCGCCTCGACCGCGCCGACCACGACCTCGCCGCCTGCCCCGACCGGGACGAGCTCTGCTCGACCGAGTGCATCTTCCGCACCCGCGGACAACACCAGTGACGACAGATCGATCGGGTGCCCTCCGTGCACCCTGAGCATCGGTGCTCCCGCGACGTGCTCGCGTCTGCGAGCCGTTCGCAGCGGCTCATCGGCGTTGTTCTGCCGCTGGTGGTGGCGGAGGTCGCTGACATGATGACCGGATGCTGATCGCTTACGTGGACGAGTCCTACACCCAGGACTTCTACTTCATCGGCGCTGCCGTGACAACGCAGGAGAAGTGGGAGCAGCTCGAGCACGGCTACGCCGCTCTCCGGGAGCAGATCGCCGCGGACCACGGGGTGCCAGCCGACGTCGAGTTCCACGGGCACGAGCTGATGGGCGGCGCCGGCGAGTGGGCTCCCCTGCGCGGGAAGCATCGCGAGGCCGCCGGCATCTACGCGGCCGCGCTGCGCATCGCGCAGGAGGCCGAGGTCCGTTACCTGTTCCGCGGTGTAGACGTGAAGCGCCTGAACGCCCGGTACCGGTACCCGGAGCAGCCGCACAAGGTCGTCTTGCAGCACCTGCTCGAGCGGGTGAACGAGTACCGCCGCTACGTCTTCTCTTCCGACACAGAGGAGGTGATCGTCGTCGCTGACGAGATCGCGACGCAGGAAGAGCACCGGCGGCAGTTCGAGAGCTACCAGCTGCTGGGAACGCCGGGCTACCGGCCGAGCAAGCTCGACCTGATTTCCTCCCCGATCCAGTTCGCGTCCTCGAGGAACGCTGCCGGGTTGCAGGCGGTGGACCTCGCGGTCTATCTGCATCGACGCCGCCAGACGGTGACGGAGTCGCACCCGAAGTCCGTGGCGACGATGGTGCGGTTGAGCGGACTGGTCGCCGCGTCGACGTCGCATGACTGGATCTGGACGCCTTAAAAAACGAAGACCCCGCTAGGCGGGGTCTTCGGCTGGCAACGTTCCGGGAACCGGCCCGTTGTGAGGATCACGATACACGCGGACCCTGGGCGAGTCACGGCGTCACGGTCGCCTTCGCTCGATGAGGATCGTGTCGCGCCAGCGGCCGGCCGCAGGCCCGTATGTCATCTGCGCGATGCGCTCCCGGATGCCCACGCGCCGGAATCCCGCGCGGTCGTGGAGGGCGAGACTGGCGGTGTTCTCGGGGAAGATGCTCGACTGGATCGTCCACAGGTCCGCGTCGTCCGCTGCGGCGATGAGCGCGGCGAGCAGCGTCGATCCGACGCCGCGGCCGCGTGCGGCGGCGGCGATGTAGACGGAGTGCTCGACCACGCCCCGGTAGACGGGCCGGGTCGAGACCTTCGACAACGCAGCCCAGCCGAGGATCTGTTCTCCGTCGACGGCGACCAGGCGCCCGACGTCGAGCTTCCCTCCATCGAACGCCTCCCACGTGGGCGGTTCGGCCTCGAAGGTGGCGTGTCCGGTCGTGATCCCGTCGCTGTAGATCGTCTCGACCGCCGGCCAGTCCTCGGGGGTCATCGGCCGGATGCTGGTCATGAGCAGCAGCTCCCTCCGGCGGATCCGATGTCGGTGGAGCAGACGCCGGTCTCGGGGAGCACGAGCTGCACGCGCCGGGCGGCGGCGTGATCGCCGGCGAGCTCGTCCGCGATGGAGCGGACCTGCTCGTAGCCGGTGACGAGCAGGAAGGTCGGCGCCCTGCCGTACGACTTCATCCCCGCGATGAAGAAGTTCGGCTCGGGGTGGGCGAGTTCCGCGACGCCGTGGGGGTCGACGGTGCCGCAGGAGTGCAGGTTCGGGTCGATGAGCGAGGCGAGTGCGCGCGGCGCTTCCACGATCTCGTCCAGGGAGACGCGGATCTCGCGCAGCATGTCGAGGTCGGGCCGGAACCCGGTGGCCTGCACCACGACATCGACTTCCACGCTCTCGCGCTCCTTCCGGCGCCGCCCCATCACCGTGACGCCGCCGGAGGGTGCCTTCTCGAGGCGGTCGATTTCGAAGCGGTCCAGGAGAGTGATCGCGCCGTCACGGACGAGCTGGTGCACGGTGCCGCCGAGCTTGCCGCGCTCCTCCAACTCGTCGTCGCCGGATCCGAAGACGCGCAGCGGACTGGTGCCGCGGATCGCCCAGGTGATCTGCGTCTCCGGCTCCTCGCGGGCGAGACGGGCGAGCTTGATCAGAGTGTTCGCGGCGGAGTGGCCGGCGCCGACGACGAGGATCCGCTTCCCGGCGAACCGGGAACGGTCGACGCCGAGCACGTCCGGCAGCGCGTGACTGAGGTGCTCCGCGACATCAAGGACACCGATTGGGTCCAGACCCGCGGAAGCGAGCGCGTTGGGGGTCGAGTAGGTGCCGGAGGTATCGATCACCGCGCGCGCGGTGACGTCGACGGCGCCCTCCGGCGTGTCCAGACGCAGCAGGAACGGAGTGGCGGCGCGGCCCACGGAACGGGTGCGGTCCATGCCCTCGCGGGTCACGGCCAGCACGCGGGAGCGGTAGCGGATGACCGGGGCGAGCTGCGGGGTCGCGGCGAGGGGTGCGAGGTAGTCGCGAACGAACTCGTGCCCGGTGGGCAGCTTCTTCGCCGTGGGCGCCTCCCAGCCTGCGGCGTCTAGGAGGCGCCCGGCGGCGGAATCGACCAGATACTCCCACGGGGAGAACAGGCGGGTGTGACCCCACTGCTGCACCGCAGCTCCGGCGCTCCCACCGGCCTCGTAGACCACGACGTCGAGGCCGCGCTCGAGTAGCTGCGCGGCAGCGGCCAGGCCAACGGGGCCGGCGCCGATAACGGCGACGGGCAGGCCCGTGAGGCGGCGCTCGTCGGTGCGGGGCGGGACGGTCAGCAGCATCGTCATGGTGGTTTTCCTCAGTGGTGCGGGTTAGGCAGTGACGGCGTCGTCGAGGACGGCGGTGGTGGCCTGGGCGAGGGAGGCGAGGCCGTGGGCGGCGAGGTAGTGCTCGGCGTCGGCGGCGGCGGAGCAGCCGGTGCCGGCGGCGGTGATCGCCTGGCGGTAGCGGTGGTCCACGAGATCTCCCGCGGCGAAGACGCCGCGGAGGTTGGTCTCGGTAGTAGGGAAGGCGACGCGGACGTAGTTCTCGTCGTCGGCGTCGACCTGGCCGAGGACGAGCTCGGAGCGGGGGTCGTGGCCGATGGCGATGAACAGACCCGTAGCTGCGAGTTCGGACTCCTGGCCGGTGACGGTGTCGCGCAGGCGCAGCGTCGTGAGCTTCTCGTCGCCGAGCGCCTCGGTGACTTCGGTGTTCCACAGGACGCGGATCTTCGGATCGGCCAGGGCGCGGTCCTGCATGATCTTCGACGCGCGCAGGAAGTCGCGGCGGTGGATGAGGGTCACGGAGGCTGCGAAGCGGGTGAGGAACATGGCCTCCTCGAGGGCGGAGTCGCCGCCGCCGACGACGGCGATGTCCTGGCCCTTGAAGAAGAACCCGTCGCAGGTGGCGCACCAGGACACTCCATGTCCGGTGAGGCGCCGCTCGCCGGGGACGCCGAGCTTGCGGTAGGCGGAGCCCATCGCGAGGACAACGGCGTTCGCGCGGTAGGTGCCGCCGTAGCCGGTGGTGACCGTCTTCACATCACCGGTGAGCTCGAGCGCGGTGGCGTCGTCGTAGACGATGCGAGCGCCGAAGCGCTCGGCCTGGGCGCGCATGTTCTCCATCAGGTCCGGGCCCATGATGCCGGTGGGGAAGCCGGGGAAGTTCTCGACCTCGGTGGTGTTCACCAGGGCGCCGCCTGCTTCGACGGCGCTGGTGAGGACGATCGGGTCAAGGCCTGCGCGGGCGAGGTAGATGGCGGCGGTGTAGCCGGCGGGGCCGGATCCGACGACGACGACGTTCTCGATGGTGTCGCTGTCCGTGCCGGTCATGCGGGGACTCCTGTCGTCTCGACGCCGAGGGTGGCCAGCATGGCCTCGACGCGGGTCTTGATCTGGTCGCGGATGACGCGGACCTCCTCGATCGGGAGGCCGGCCGGGTCGGTGAGGTCCCAGTCCTGGTAGGTCTTGCCCGGGTAGATCGGGCACGCGTCGCCGCAGCCCATCGTGACCACGACATCGGCCGCCTGGACTACGTCGTCGGTGAGTGGCTTGGGGAACGCGTCGGTCACGTCCAGCCCGATCTCCTCGATCGCGGCGACGACCGCCGGGTTCAGGGCCGCGGCAGGCATGGAGCCTGCGGAGCGCACGTGCACGCGGCCGCCGGAGAGCGCGTCGGTGAGGACCGCGGCCATCTGGGAGCGGCCGGCGTTTTGCTCGCAGATGAACAGCACCTCCGGCACCTCCCGCGCGATCGCGCCCTTCGCTTGGGCGAGAGCGGTGAGGCGGTCGGTGGCGAAGCGGACGGTCTGGCTCGCCAGGTGGGCTTTGACCTTCGAGGTGCGCAGCAGCCCGGTGTAGGACTCGAGGACGTACCGCTCGACGGTCTCGGCGGCGAAGACGCCGTGGAACTTCTCGCTGAGCTCCTCGGCGAGGCGAGCGAGGTAGCCCTCAGGGTAGACGAGGCCCGGCATGGCGCGGCGGGTGCTGACGTCGCTCATCGTCAGACCTTCGCGGGCAGCAGCTCGGCCAGCAGTGCCTGCACGCGAGCCTTGATGTCGTCGCGGATCGGGCGGACCTCCTCGAGCGGCTTGCCCTTGGGGTCGGTGAGGGCCCAGTCCTCGTAGCGCTTGCCGGGGAAGATGGGGCAGACGTCGCCGCAGCCCATCGTGATCACGGCGTCCGACTCGCGCACCTGCTCGGTGGTCATCAGCGTGGGCACGGCCTGCGAGATGTCGATGCCCTCCTCCGCCATCGCGGCGATCGCCATCGGGTTGATCTGATCTCCCGGCTCGGATCCGCCGGAGAGGACCTCGACGGCGCCGTTCGAGAGGGCGCGCATGTAGCCGGCGGCCATCTGCGAGCGTCCCGCGTTGTGGATGCAGACGAACAGGACGGTGGGCTTCTCGGTCATGGTGCTCTCCGGTCGGGGTGGGGTGGAGGGAAAGGATGGCATTGACGCCGATCGATATCAGTGTGACGGCATGCATCGACGTGCGTCAATGTCGGTACCGGATGTTCACTCGAGGATCGTGAGCCACGCGGCGAGGGCGAGCAGCGTGATCAGGAGGACGGGGATGGTCAGGACGATGCCGGTGCGGAAGTAGCGGGCCCAGCCGATGTGGATGCCCTTGCGGTCCAGGACGTGCAGCCAGAGCAGCGTGGCGAGGCTGCCGATCGGGGTGATCTTGGGGCCGAGGTCGGAGCCGATGACGTTCGCGTAGATCATCGTCTCCTGCGTCAGTCCGGTCGCTCCGGCGGCGGAGATGGCGAGAGCCGCGATGAGCACGGTGGGCATGTTGTTCATCAGAGAGGCGAGGACCGCGATCACGGTGCCCACGCCGAGTGCGGTGATGACGGTCCCGCGGTCGCCGAAGAACGAGAAGACCCCGGCGAGCTCGTCGGTCAGGCCCTGGTTGCGCAGGCCATAGACGACCAGGTACATGCCGATGCTGAACAGCACGATCTGCCAGGGAGCGTCACGAATCACCTTCAGGACCGGGATGCGCCGGCGCACGGGCTGCTCGCCCGCGTCGAGGGCACTGCCGGACCCGGGCCGGCCTGCGGCGACGAGCTCGCGCTCCTCGGCACGCACGCGGGCGAAGAGGAACGCCGGCTGCCGAGCGGCGACAGCGACGAGGGCGACGGCGCCGATCCCCGCGACGACGGAGAGCGGCACGTGCAGCGGGTCGGCGGCGAAGTAGCCGATGAGCAGGAAGGCCAGGACGATCCAGCCGGTGCGGAACACGAGCGGGTCGCTGATCGCGGAGGCAGGACGGGCGAGCGCGTCGACGTCGTAGCGCTTCGGGATGGAGCGGCCGAAGTAGGCGAAGAGCACACCGAGGCTCGCGAGGACGGCGACGGCGCCGACAGGGACCATGACGAGGGCGTAGCGGGCGAAGTCGATGTCGAAGAAGTCGGCCGAGACGATGTTGACGAGGTTCGACACCACCAGCGGGAGGCTGCCGGCATCGGCGATGAAGCCGGTGGCGAGGATGAAGCCGAGGGACGCCTTCGCGGAGAAATTCAGCGCGCGGAGCATCTGGATGACGATCGGCGTGAGGATCAGCGCCGCCCCGTCGTTCGCGAATACCGCCGCGATCACTGCCCCCAGCAGCACGATCAGCACGAACAGCAGTCGCCCGCGTCCCCGGCCCCAGCGCGCGACGTGCAGCGCGGCCCACTCGAAGAATCCGGACTCGTCCAGGATCAGCGAGATCAGCACGATCGCCACGAAGGCGAGGGTGGCGTTCCAGACGATTCCGACCACGGTCGGGACGTCGGAGAGCTGAACGACTGTGGTGACCAGCGCGATCACCGCACCGCCGAGGGCGCTGTAGCCGATCCCGAGTCCCTTCGGTTGCCAGATGACCAGCGTCAGGGTCACCAGGAAGATGGCGATGGCGAGCACGGTCATGCTGGAGAGCTCCTCGGGAAGGCATCGATGATGATCGATGAAGACCCTACATCGATCCTCATCGATGCCTGGACGAGTGCCGCAGTCCATCGATGCCGGTCGATCCGCGTGGCACACTGAGGGTATGGCTGTTCTCGAGATGCTTCCGCTGGCGGACGTGACCGCGTGCTGCGCACCGCTCACCCGCGAGGCGATGGATGCCGAGAACGCCGAGAAGCTCGCCCGCTCCCTCCGCGCGATCGCCGACCCGGCGCGACTGCGGCTGATCTCGATGGTCGCCGCGCACGCCGACGCCGAGGCGTGCGTCTGCGACCTGACCGAACCGCTCGGTCTCTCCCAGCCGACCGTCTCGCACCACCTGAAGGTCCTCGTCGACGCCGGGATCCTCAGCCGCGACAAGCGCGGCACCTGGGCCTACTACCGCCTGGTGCCCGGCGCGCTCGACTCCCTCGCACAGCTCCTCGTCACCGTCTGACCGAGCCGGCTGAACAGCCGAGACCATGCGACTCCGATAGATCGACGCGTGTCGATGTGGCGACACGTGCGTGTCACTTCCTGTTCATCGACGGGCGTCAGTGTTCGGTCGTTGTTCTCGGACCGAAGGAGCAGGATGCATCTCGTCGCCATCGGCGGCAGCGACGCGGGGATCTCCGCCGCGCTGCGCGCCCGCGAGCTCGACCCGTCCGTCGACGTGACCGTCGTCGTCGCCGACTCGTACCCGAACTTCTCGATCTGCGGGATCCCGTACTACTTCTCCCGCGAGGTGCAGCCCTGGCAGTCGCTCGCACACCGCACCCACGCCGACCTCGAAGCCACCGGAATGACCCTGCGCCTGGACACCTTCGCGACCGATATCGACGTCGCCGGGCAGCAGCTCACCGTCCGCACCCCCGACGGCTCGCTCGATCGGATCGGCTACGACGAGCTGATCGTCGGCACCGGCGCCCTCGCGTCCTCCGCCGGCATTGCCGGACTGGACAAGCTGGGGCCGGAGGACGGAGTGCACGTGCTGCACTCGATGGGCGACACCTTCGCGCTCGAGCGCTACCTCGACAGCCGCGACCCGCAGACCGCGATCATCGTCGGCGCCGGCTACGTCGGCCTCGAGATGGCCGAAGCCCTCACCATTCGAGGCCTGCGCGTGACCCAGTTGCAGCGCGGACCGGAGGTGCTCTCCACCCTCGACCCCGAACTCGGCGCCCTCGTCCACACCGAGCTCGACCAGCACGGCGTCGACGTCCTCACCCGCACCACCGTCGCCTCGATCGAGAAGACCGCGACCGGCCTCTCCGTGCACGCCGACCACGACGGCGCACCCCTCACTCGGACCGCCGACGTCGTCCTCCTGGTGGTCGGCGTGAAGCCGAACACCGATCTGCTCGCCCGCGCCGGAGCGTCCCTCGGCGCAGGTCGCGCCGTCGTCGTGGACGAGGCGATGCGCACCGGCCTCCCGCACGTGTTCGCCGCGGGCGACGGAGTGACCACCCACCACCGCCTGCTCGGCACCACTTACCTGCCGCTCGGCACCACCGCGCACAAGCAGGGCCGGGTGGCCGGCGAGAACGCTCTCGGCGGCACCGCCCGGTTCGCCGGCTCCGTCGGCACGCAGGTCGTGAAGGTGTTCGACCTCGTCGCCTCCCGCACCGGCCTGCGCGAGCACGAGGCTCTCGCCGCCGGGTACGTCCCGGCGACGACGACCGCGGTCGCAGACGACCACAAGCGGTACTACCCGGGCGCACAGCCGATCACGATCCGCATCACCGGCGACACGCGCGATGGGCGCCTGCTCGGCGCGCAGCTCGTCGGCCGCCTGGGCACCGAGACGGCCAAGCGCGTCGACACCTACGCGACCGCCCTGTTCGCGGGGCTCACCGTCGAGCAGGTCTCGGACCTCGACCTCTCCTACACGCCACCGCTCGGCTCCCCGTGGGATGCCGTGCAGATCGCGACCCAGACCTGGACCCGCACGATGACCGGAAGCAGCATCACCGCATGACCGAGAAGCCCACCGTCCTCTTCCTCTGCCAGCACAACGCCGGCCGCTCCCAACTCGGCGCAGGCCTGCTCGAAGTCCTTGCCGGCGACCGCTACACCGCCACCTCCGCCGGCCTCTCCCCCGCCGACTCGGTGAACCCTGCGATCGCTGCGACCGTCGCGGAGCTCGGCCTCGACATCAGCAACCGCACCCCTCGCGCCGTCACGGTCGAGGACCTCGAAAACGCGGACGTCGTCGTCGCCATGAAACCCGGCCTCACCCTGCCCGCGACCCCGACCGGCCGGTTCCTGGAATGGAAGTTCCCCGACCCGACCGACTGGAGCGCTGAGAGTGTCCGCCCCCTCCGCGAGGCCGTCGCCGCTCGGATCCAGGCCGAACTCCTCGACTAGGCGCGACACGAAGCGGCGTCAACACGCCGCCACAGAACGCCGAAACTCACACGTCTACGTGTACCGGTGAACGATCCCCTTACGGGACAACGCAGCTAGTCCTCTGCTCCCTGCAGGAACAGTGGCGCGTCAACGCGAGCGGCCACTGGTACCAGCTCACCGCGACTGCCGTCGGCGATGAGGTTGCCGACCTGGGACGTGCCGACTGGTCCGACGCGACGAGTTCCGTGCGCGGCACCGTCGAACGCTGAGCCCTTCCTTCTTAGATCGGGTGTTCGAGAGGCCATGTGATGACGGGGCGGCGAGTCTGCAGGCGTGCTTTACTCGAGCCACCGGGCTCGTTCGCGTACCGAGTGTGACGCATCGGCTGTATCGCGCTGCACGATCCAGCGAGCACGGAGAGGCCGACCATGTCGAATCCCATCCATCGAGTAGGCGTCCTCGTCTTCGACGGCATGAAGCTCCTCGACCTGGCGGGCCCCACCGAGGTCTTCGGGGAGGCCAATCACTTCGGCGCCGATTACCGGGTCGGCCTGGTCTCGGTGGACGGACGGGATGTCCGAACGTCTCTCGGGATGCGGATCCCGGTGGATGCTGCGGCGACATCGGCAGAAGCGTTCGACACGATGATCGTGACCGGTGGTGAGACGTTCCCCGCGAACGAGGTCACCGACGATCTGGCGTCGGCGGCGTTCAGCATGTCGCACCGAGCGTCTCGCACTGCGTCGATCTGCACGGGTGCTTTCGTGCTCGCGGCGGCGGGTCTCCTGGACGGCAAGAGGGCGACCACTCACTGGCATCACGCGAGAGAGCTCGCCAAGCGCTATCCCTCGATTCAGGTCGAGGCCGACGCGATCGTCGTCCAGGACGGTTCCACGCACTCGTCGGCCGGCGTCACGGCGGGGATCGATCTGGCGTTGACTCTTCTCGAGCAGGACGAAGGAGTCGATGTCGCTCGGCAGGTCGCTCGCGCCCTGGTCGTGTACCTGCGACGGGAGGGTGGCCAGACGCAGTTCGCCGACAGTCTGATCGTCCCGGTGGGAGAGGGATCGCTGTTGCAGGGCGTCGTGAACGCGATCACAGCGGACCCGGCCGGTGAGCACACGGCGAGCAGCATGGCCGCGCTCGCGCGTGTGAGTCCGCGCCACCTCTCGCGGTTGTTCCGTGACGAGCTGTCGATGAGTCCCAGCAAGTACGTGGAGCTGGTGCGACTGGACAAGGCCAAGTCGCTGCTGGACATGGGCCACAGCGTCACGCGGGTGGCGGAGGATTCGGGGTTCGTCTCGTCCGAATCGCTCCGCCGGGCGTTCATCACCCACGTATCCATTCCCCCCTCGAAGTATCAGCACCGGTTCTCCTCCACGAGGGGCAGGGCGAGCGCTCCGACCCGCACCGTGTGAGCCGGTGCGGGTCGGAGGGGGGTGAGCTCTATTCGCGGAGGAAGTACGGATCGAAGCCGCGTGAGGCGACCTTCCATCCGTTCGAGGTGCGGCGGTAGTGATCGGTCCCGAGGCCCATCGCGAAGGGCAGTGTGCGCTGCCCGGCGGGAGCGCCGTCGAGGTAGGCGGTGATGTACATCGTCCCCATGGCGGTGGCGGGGCCGCTGCCGGTGAAGCGGAAGTTCGTGAGAACGTGGCGCACACCGGGGATGGGGCTGTCCGTGTCCATCATCAGACCCCAGGATCGGATGGCGTCGTGCCCGACGTGGGGTTCGCCGAGTGTGGCGATGGATCCGTCTTCGGTGAAGAGGTCGGGCAGGGTCACCGCTTGGCCGTTGTCGACCCGCCAGGCGACCTCGAGGGCGAGGCGGGTGAGCTCGGCGTAGTCGGCGAAGGTGACGAGGTCATCGAGCTCGCCGAGATCGTTGAAATGGGCTTTCGACATGGTGGTCCGTGCTTCCTGTAGGCGGGTCTCGAGCTATGCGGAGAGCTGCTGGAGGAACTGGGGAACTCCCACCTCGGCCCAGTGCTCGGCGATCTTCCCGTCCTCGACGCGTTCGAAGACGGTCGCGGTCAGGGTGGCGGTCTTTCCCGTGGACGGAACGCCGAAGAACTCGCTGTGCTGGCGCCCGGTCACGGACCAGCGGGTGGCGACCTTGTCGCCGTCCGCGATCTGGTCGAGGATCTGCAGCTGCACGTCGTCGAAGGAGTCGTGGAGAGCCTGGTCGGCCTCCCGCCAGCTCTCGCGCGTGAACTCGTATCCGGAGGAGGGGTGGATGACGATGTCGTCCGAGACGAAGTCGCTCCAGGTGGTGTTCAGATCACCACGCCCCCAGCTCTCCCAGAAATCGCGGGCGGTGGTCAGTGTTGATGGGGTCGACATGGTGATCCTTCTTTCCTGTGGAGGTATGCGTGCGGGGCGCTCGCGGGAGCGTCAGGTGCCGGAGGGGAGGTCGGTGCTGGCCGATACCGCTTGGCCGGCGTCGAGTTCTCGGAGGCGTAGTTCCAGGGCTGCACGGATGGCGGTCACCGCATCGCTGCCAAGGATGACCCGCCTGGGTGCTGGTGTCTGCGCGGCGGCGGCGATGATCTGGTCCGCGACTCGGTCAGGGTCGCCGAGGGCCGTGGCGGTGAGATTGCCGCCGGCGGCGTCGATGTGTCGACGGACCTGCCCCACCGTCGTGTCGGCGTAGGCGGGGAGCGCAGCGGCCACGGTGAGCGCGGCGCCGAAGGCGGTTCTGACGTTTCCGGGCTCGATCAGGGTGACGCCGATGCCGAAGTCCGCGACCTCGGTCATCACCGATTCGGTGAAGCCCTCGATCCCCCACTTCGACGCGTGGTACATGCTGCCCCCGGTCGTCGTGATCTGCCCGCCCATGGTCGACATCTGGAGGATGCGGCCTCCGCCCTGCTCGCGCAGGTAGGGCAGCACCGCTCGGATCAGTTGGATGGGCGCGAGCATGTTCAGGGCGATCTGCTGGTCGATGACGGCGTCATCGAGCTCCTCCGCGGCACCGAATGCTCCCGAGCCGGCGTTGGAGAAGACCACGTCGATCCGCCCCAGGGCGAGGAAGGCCTCATCGACTGCGTCACGCAGCGCTGGGGTGTCCGTCACGTCCACGTGGATCGACCACAGGCGACCGGAATGCTGACGCTCCAGCATGGTGAGTGCTTCCGCGTTGCGTGCCAGTGCGGCGACCTGGTGCCCTCCTGCGAGAAGCTTCTCGGTCACTGCGCGCCCGATGCCGGACGTGGCACCGGTGATGATCCATGCGCTCATGATTCAGCCTTCCTCACTCTCTGATCGGGTCGGTCAGGACGCGAGGTAGCGGAGCAGGTGGTCGTTCACCTCGGCGGAGTGGGTCCAGCCGAAGCCGTGCGGGGCGCCCTCGATCTCGATGTAGTCGCTCTCGGGGAACGCCGCGTGGAACGGCCGACCGCTCGCGTCGATCGGCAGGATGCGGTCGAGGGTGCCCTGCATGATGAGGCTGCGGACGCCGCTCGCGCGGATCTTCACGATGTCGGCGCGGAAGTCCTCGTACCAGGACGGCACGACCGCCCAGGCCGCGCGCAGCGAGGCGGCCGTCGCGACGTTCCAGCTCGCGGTGACGACCTCCGGGCTGACGCGGGAGCCGAGGTTCTCGTCGAGGTTGTAGAAGTTCTCGTAGAACGACGAGTAGAACGCGTACGGGTCGTCCTTCGCGGCTGTGACGATCCCGTCGAAGACCTCCTGGGGAACGCCTGCCGGGTTGTCGTCGGTCCGGAGCAGGAACGGCTCGATCGGCGCGAGGAAGGCGATCTTCGCGAGCCGGTCGGTGCCGTACGTCGCCGTGTAGCGGCCGACCTCACCGGTTCCCATCGAGAATCCGACGAGGAGGACGTCGCTCAGATCGAGGGTCGTCAGCACGACGTCCAGATCCGCCGCAAACGTGTCGTAGTCGTAGCCGACGCTGGGCTGGCTGGACCGGCCGAACCCACGGCGGTCATAGGTGATGACCCGGTACCCCGCCGCGAGAAGCGCGCGGGTCTGAGGCATCCACGACGCACCGTTCAGCGGATAGCCGTGGATCAGGACGACGGGCTGCCCCGACCCGTGGTCCTCGTAGTAGAGATCGATGGACGTGCTGTTCTCGGTGCCGACGGTGATTACGGACATGGTGGTGCTCCCTCACTGGGATGGAGTGGAAAACTCCCGGTCATCACCTCGATCGAAGCGATGCCCCCAGTCTCAGGAACCCGCCCCGACCGCGCCCCTCACCCAGGGCCACGAATCCCCCGACTTCGGACGACGCCACCGAAGCCTCGGGCACACTCCGTCCGCAGCTGCGGCTGAACTGCTCGGCTGAGCGATCCGCTACCCAGACGCTGCCTGCTCTTTCGCAGCTGCGCGACGAGCGGCATCCGCCTGATGGCGATAGAGCGACGCACGACTCCACCCGACCAGACGAGCAGCATCCTCAGCAGTGCGCCCACGCGCACGCGCGTCCGCGGCGATCGCGAGCTTGTCCGCGACCACTGCAGGATCCGACAGAGGACGGCCGAAGCGCGTTCCGCTCGCACGAGCCGCGGCGATCCCGGCATTGACCCGCTCGACGATGAGCTCCCGCTCGTACTCAGCGAGTGTGGCGAGCATGTTCAGCATCAGCCGGCCCGTCGACGTCGACGGGTCGATCCCATCGGAGATCGATCGGACGTGCACCCCGCGCTCACGCAGTAGGTTCACCGTGTTCAAGACGTCGATCAGTGACCGGCCGAGACGGTCCACTCGCCAGACGACGACAGTGTCGCCCTCTTCGGCGTACTCGAGCAGCTCTTTCATCCCGCGCCGCTCGATCGCAGTCTTACTGCCGGACGTCACGTCCGCGAACACGTCGCGCTTCTGCACGCCGGCCGCCAAGAGCGCATCGACCTGCAACTGCGCGTCCTGACCCGACGTACTCACACGCGTATATCCGAGAAGCCTCACGAGTACATTCTGACTCGGAAAGTCCCTCCAGGCAGCCCGCTGAGACGAACTGCTACAAGACGAGTTACCAAGACAGCGAAACACCCGCCGTTCCGGCTGAACTCAGCCGCGAACCGCTCCTCCCTCGTCGTCTCGTAAAGCTAATGTTTTTTGAGGCATAGCGCAATTCACGCTTTTTCGGCCCGGCCGGAGGGGCGAGTCGGCGAGCCTTGACTCTGATTCGTATCCTGATCAACGAGCCGCACGCCCCAGCGTGGCCATGATGAAGGGTCGCTCACGTGCGTCTAAGAACGCTTCGCGTTGAAAACTTCCGCGGGATCAAGCAAGCAAACCTCGACTTGAGCGCCTCGTTCATTGCTCTTGTGGGCTCGGGTGACAGCACAAAGACGACAATCCTTGATGCGATCGGCCTCGTCCTGACCCCGCGCTATAACGTGACGTTTACTGATGCGGACTTTTATAACAACGAAACAAATTCTTCTATTGTCATCGAAGCGGTCGTCGTCGACCTACCCGACGCGCTCGTAGACGAGCGCGCTCACGGCAAGAACCGCAGTGGAATTTATCCCGATAACACCCTGACGCACGATCCAGTAGATGAAGCCGATGTCGAAGAGTGCCTAATCATTCGACTTACCGTCAACGCGGATCTTGAGCCAGTATGGGAAGTCGTCCGACCAAGTGAGCAAGTAGGTGAGCGTATGACCGCTTCCGAACGTGCTCGACTCGGCTACTTTCGCGTTGGTGAAGGTTCGGGTCAGAACCTCAGATGGGGACGCGGTTCGGCACTAACAACAATGACCCAGTCTCAGTCAGGCGCGTCACATGCACTCACCGCGGCGCAACGGCAGGCGCGCGAGGCTGTCCGAGCACTTACAGGAACACCCCTACACGACGCGGCGAGCATTGCACAAACGGAATCGCGAAAGCTCGGCGCTGCGACATTTAGCGATCTCCGCCCCGGCCTTGATCCCGCCTTTGGTGCCGGCAGCGCGGCTCTCATGCTCCACGATGGCGACATACCATTGTCTCAATTCGGCCTGGGCTCACGCCGACTTCTTAGCCTGTCCATTCAAGAGAATGCCTTGGCCGGACGGTCGATGGTATCCATTGATGAACTTGAGAGCGGACTTGATCCACATCGTCTCGCAAATCTAATTCGCCATCTGCTTCGCCAAACCGAAGCCGAGCAGATTCAAGTAATATTCACGACCCATTCGCCACTGGTTGTCGAAGCACTGACCTCGCAACAACTTTTCGTTGTACGGTCAACAAATGGCATGACAACCGTCACCGCCGTACCGAAAGATCTCGTAGACGCTGACGCTGAAACAGTTCAAGGCATCGTCCGCGCCGCGCCATCCGCACTCCTTGCCCGTCGAGTCGTAGTCGGGGAAGGGGCAACTGAGGTTGGCTTCCTTCGCTCGATCTTAATCGCCCTCGACCGAGAACGGCTCGCGACGGCAAATACAACATCGGTTATAACTGGAACGACGGTGACGAATGGAGGCGGAGATTCACAGGCTCCCGATCGCGCCCGAGCATTTGCCGACCTCGAGTACCGAACGTTGCTGGTCCTCGACGCAGATGTCACATCCAATGCGGACCGAGTTGCAGAAGCAGCTCGCGCGGGGGTAACTGTGGTCCAGTGGGATCAGCCTCACGCGCTCGAGGAGACTATATTCTTTGCCGTTCCGGATGAGGCTGTTGTTGAACTGGTTATGCTCGTCATAGACGATCGAGGAATCGAATCAGTCGCTGATGCCGTGAGCGCTCGAGTTGGCACGAAGCTCCCGCATGAAGATCCGGAAACATGGGCGAAAATGGCAGGCGATGGCTATCGCGCCGCGCTGGGAGCAGCGGCGAAGAAGATCGGCTGGTTCAAGCGCGAGGATCACGGGATGCGGCTGGGCGAGGTCGTGTGGACGCACCGAGACAAGCTCCCAGAAGGGGAGCTTCGAATAGGTTTAAGGCGCGTTACTGAGTTTGTGTACGCTGATGACTGACGATAAAATTTCGCAGATATTGACGTCACTGCCCTGCTCTATTGAGCTTCCCGCAGGGACAGGCAAAACAGAACTCATTGGGCGTTTAGTCGAACGTCATGCCTTGAACGGAAATCGATCACTTGTACTCACGCACACTCATGCCGGTGTCGACGTAATTCGACGCCGCCTCAAGCGCTTCGGGGTACCTGTCCAAGCAGTGACCGTGCGCACAATTGACAGTTGGAGCTTTGACCTGATTTCAAAGATGCCGCAACTATCGGGTATCTCGGTCGGTGACGAGCCCGACTGGAAGCTATCGCAGGCGTACCATAATGCCGCGCGGAGGGCCGTTCAGACGCCCGCGATTGTTCGGATGTTGCGCGCGAGTTACAACCTGTTACTTGTCGACGAGTATCAAGATTGCCAGCTGTGGCAGCACGAGCTTATTGCCGCGTTTTCAGCAACCGTACCAACATGCGTGCTCGGTGACCGCATGCAGGGCTTGTTCTTTTTCGGTACGGCGCAACCGGTCGACTGGGACAGCGAGGTTCTACCCCATTTTCCTGGGATGCCGATCGATATACAGGCGTGGAGGTGGAAGGGCCGAAACGAAGAGCTTGGCGAGTGGCTTCTGGGTGCGCGAAGCGCGCTACTGGACGGTGAAAAACTCGACCTTGAAGGAGCGCCGGTTCGGCTAAGGCCTCGATCAGATGGGCTGGCACCGTTCCACGAATCGCCACGACACCCGGCTACCACCGTCGCGATTTCGAGGTGGCCGTCGGACGCTGCGCTACTTGCACGTCGTTTAGGTGGGTCATTCACAATGATTGAGGAAATTGAGGGTAAGCATCTGAGGGCCTTCGCGGAAGTGGTCGATTCTGGCGATAGTTCTTACATTGCGGCGGGCACGGTTCAGTTCGCGATCGACTGCGCATTCGGACTGGCGGGAGTTTTCTCCCTAAAAGACCGAACTTCCCTGAGCGCAGGAAGGCCAATTAGTAGCCCGGAAGAATCGGAGATATCGCTAGCTGTGCAGGCTACTAATGGTCTTCTTCGAGATAGCACTCCAGCAGCGGTACGTCTAGCGCTTGTTGTGATCGGAAGGCTACCGACCTTCCGCCTCTATCGGCGGGAGGCCTGGTTCGGGGTCTTAGAGGCTCTTCGCCTCTGCGAAGCAACAGATGATCTATCGGCTCTCGACGCCGTCATCAGTGTTCGCACTCGAATGAGTCGTATCGGGCGCCGCCCGGAATCTCGAATTGTCGGGCGGCCGCTGCTGATTAAAGGCTTAGAATTTGAGCATGCTGTCTTGGAGAATCCTGCGGGATATAATGCGCATGAGCTTTACGTCGTACTGAGCCGCGCCTCGACCAGCTTGACAATAGTGACCGACACAAGCAGTTTTGCCGCAACTCGGCCAATTCGTGTCGAAGGCTGAGCAAGTGGGGCGGGGGGCGTCACCCCCGCCCGTGGCGCGCGGCTCTCTCGAGAGACCAGGTGCACCGCGGGGGTCTGCTCGGCGACCGGGTCGTTGCCGCCGGCGCGGACGATGACGACCTTTCGGGCGGTCCGGCTGGTGTCCTCCATGCTCGAGTTGTGAGTGGTCGTGGTGATGTCTTCGGTACAGGTGCCCGCTGGCTCATGGCGTGTCTCCCGCTGGCTGATCGCTCGACCCGAGAGCCGGAAGGCTTGTCGGAGGCGAGTGTCATGCTCAGCACATGACAGAGCTTGCCTACATGGTGCGTGAGGACTGGGGCCAGGACGGGACGGCGATGGTTCCGCAGAGCGCGGTCATCAGGAGTTGGCTCGGCGCCTCGCCCTACATGTTCGCTGTCGAGCGCGCTGAAGCGCTCGTCGCGGGTAGGAAGGGTGGGCATCAGGGGGTGATCAGCTTCATTGCGCCGGAGGAGGCGGACCGCGTCGTAGTCTCGATCGACAACGTCCGTGGCTCACTCGGCTCAGACTCCGTCCTCGAGCATCCGATCACGGTGGTGTATCCGCTGCAGGACGGCGCCTGCGAGGTGCTGCAGCGGATGGTTCGCGACGAGTTGTTCACTCGAGTATTCGTGATGATCTGGAACGAGCACGACCTGGTCAAGACGTGGCTCGACGGACTCGGCGCCACGAATCTGCACACCGGCGCGTCGGTCGCGCCGACCGCGCCTCTGCTAGCCGAGGCCATCGAGATGATCCGGATGGCTGAGAACAACGGTCTGCGTGGCGGGCGCGGCAAGGATGCGGTCGTGCAGTTACTTCGCGCGTTCGCTGGGGAGGGGCTTCCGGTCGATTCGGCGACGTGGGTGCGGGCTTACTTCTCGGGAGGTGGCTCGTTCGAGTACGCCCGGGACTTGAAAACGCTGGTCGATGAGTACAACCGGGGTGTCCGGCATCGGGTGAAGGCAATCTACCGGGATGACATCGTGCAGGTCCTGCAGGAGCGGCTGGCCGAGCAGCAGCGCTGACGGCGCCAGAGCGACACGAAGCCCCGTCAAAACACGGCCATGAAGCGCCAAGATCCACAGGTTTTCGCGGCGCTCGGTGTCGCGTCTGCGTGTACCGGTGAACGATCCCCTACCGGACACCCGCTAGACCATGGAGTGATGGCAATCGCTACCGTTAGCAGACGCCCCGTCGTCAGCGTGAGGAGCACACCATGAGCACGAGCCCTGGTCCGCTGGACAAGACCTTCACTGCGCCCATCGGCGTCATGGTGAAGGGTGACCTCTGGTCCTGTGTGGAAGTGCCCGGCTCGGTCGAGCTGTTCGGCACGGGAAAGTCGGTGAAGGTCATTGCAACCGTCGACGGCGAGCCGGTGACCGCTGGGCTGATGCCGACCGGCGTCGGCGGGCACATGCTCTCCATCAGCGCAAAGCTGCGGAAGAAGCTCGGCAAGGACGTCGGAGATCCGGTCACCGTGCATCTGACCGAAAGACTGACCTGAGGGGCTGGTCGTCAGCTCGATCGCGCGGACAGTTCGGCGACGCCAGCTCCGGTGAGCTCGGTGCAGTAGGCGCCGCGTCCGGTCATCGCCATGATCAGCGCGAGGGTGCTGCCGCGCACGACTTCACCTTCCCCGAGAGTGATGCCGGTGTCGACGGCTTCCAGTCGCAGGCCGCGAACCCGCTTCTTGGCGATGACCACTTGGTCGGTGCCCGCGTAGTAGCGGAGCACCGAGCTCAAGGTCTGCTTCGGGTAGTCCCGGGCCAGGCCGAGCGGCCGGCGGATGTCCTCGCCGTGGACGACCATCTCGCCCAGCAGCGCCAGGCGCGGGAGGGGCGGCGAGGTACGGCTGCCGATCGTCGCTCGGAACCGACTCAGCGTCTCGGAAGAGGACGCGCCGAGCTGCTCGCGCAGACGATCGTCCACTTGCTTGTCGAAGTCGAATCGCGCACGCACGACGCCGTCGAACCAGCGCGGCCCTGATACGACTCCGCTGACCGTGAGGTGCGCGAGCACCTCACGAACCGTCAAACCGACGCACAGCGAAGACGTCGACCACCGCGACTCCTCCACCTGCGAGAGGTCGTCAACGAGAGCAGCCCGCTCAACGTCGATGCTCTGCCAGACAGCGTTCCGTTCCACCCCGCCATCCTGGCGCAACAGCGTCCGGAGACCGACCCCTCAACGGACGCCATGCTGACCCGGTGAACGATCCCCCTACGGGACACGCGCAGGACGCGCCCGCTACAAGACGCGCTGGAGGTTCCCAGGGAAGCGGATGCGAGCATGCTGTACGATGGGAGGACAGGCGCACCTCTCAGCAGCAAATTGGGTCAGCCGGGTAATAGGCCATCGCGGTCAGAGACTCCCGGTGAACATTTCTCAGCAAGTGACCGCCTCGGCTCGGCTAGTTCGGGTCGCGTAGTGCATGTAGGTGCATTGCGTCCAAATCGATGCAATTCGAGCCGAGTAGACACCGGTGTCGATGCGCATCGCGGCGTTCTCATCGCTGTTGGCGTTCGTCCGGGTATCCCCACCGACCGGATCAACCGACCACCGACTCGATCAGGACATGCGGATTCGTCCGTGCCGAACAAGAGCTGACCTGTCATCTGAGACCGGCGCTGAGCGGGTGGGGAGTTCGCGCCAGTTGTTGGAGACACGGTGCCACCCCTGGCCACCCTTTTTGCCACCCTTCTTCCGGTCATCGAGCCTGTCGTCGCAGCCCCAGCCAGCCTGGGCGCCGGCTACCTCGCGATCGTGGGCGTTGCGGTCCTCATGGCGATTTTCGCGACCGGACCGCGGAGCGACAAAGCTCTTCGCGTGCTCGAGCTGCTTCTTCGCAGGGACGCTCCCCGGCCGAAGGAGCCCAAGCAACGCGAGCGCGCGAAGAAGTCGTCACCGTGAACAGCAGGATCCTCCGCCAGGATGGGCAGATGACTTCCGCTGCATCCGGATGGGTCGTATACGACGCCTCCACGCCACTGCTGCCCGCGTTCTGGCTCGACGGCTTCCCCGTCGCGACTCCGGACGAGCCAGATTCTAAGGGCAGCGGGGCTGCGGATCGCGTGAGTCCGATCTACGAGGCGTACGACAAGAACGGCGGTATCGGCGCCATTCAGTACGTCAACGTCACGCACAACACGGCAGCCCTCGTCCTCCCCAATCAGGAGTGGAAGACCGGCGGTGAGTTCGAGCTGTGGATCTCGCCCGGGGCTGGCCAGATGCCCTATCGACTCCCATTCAAGGAGCCCCGGATGTTGGCTCGCGACAGTCAGAACACGTGGGAATCACTGCTCGGCAATGCCATGAATGAGGCTCAACTCCTGATCGGCTACGACGTCTAGGACTTAAAGGACATGAAGCTGGCCTAGGAGCGCTCGGCCTCTTCGGTCGTGGAACGCGGCACAGCTCATGTCCCGTCAAGCGCACCTCATACGGGACGTTTGCGGGCAGAGCTCTCCCCCGCCCAGCAGGATGGCGCTTTTTTCGGGTCAGCCGCGAGCGTCGGCGAGCATCTCGCCAATCGCCTTCAGGACGGATACCACGCGCTTGTGATACTTCTTCTTGCCGCAGATCACCAAGATGACCAGGACCGCGCAGAGCGCGATCAGGATCAGGATGATTCCGGCGAGAAGGAGCAGCGCCACGGTGGGGTCCGCCTTCACCAGCCACCCGAGCAGCAGCTTCATCACATGAACCTCCGCTGGGGTCCGAGCACGCGAGCGCGCTCTGTCGTTGTCGCGCTGGGGGCGCGACGATCCCTGCGCCTCAGAGAGGGGCACAGGGAAGGAGAGGGCCAGGAGAGCGGGTCTGCTCAATCCGGGCATGAAAAAAACCGGCACGAGGGCCGGCGGGCAGAAGACTAGAAGGCGGGAGTAGTTTACGCCACTGGGCGCACTTCTTCTACGTGAAGCCATCTTAGAGTATTCGGGCAGAGTTCTTCCGATTCGGGACCAGGATATGCGCTCAGCCGTCAAGTGCCCAGAAAGCACGAAAGCCGGACGAATGTCCGGCGGGCACGGCTATCCCGAGTGAGTGCCACCATATCCCCTGAGCGGGCCTGTGGTCGAGATGTCGCCCGTCCTGACGCCTGCCGTGGACACATTCAGGTGCCGGTGACAGGGTGCCCTCATGGCCAAGCCTCGCACCAAGCTCGCGCGCGCTGCGCTGATCTCCAACGGCATGGTGTGGTTCGGGCTGTCGCTGATGCTTTTCGCGATCGCCGCCGAGCAGACCTACGCCGCCTTCACCGGTGAGTGGTTCAACGTGCTCGGGTGGGCGCTGATCGTCGCCGTGGCCGCGGGCCTGGCGGTGGTCGGTGTGATCGAGAACCGGAACATCCGGGCGGGGAAGAGGTACAAGCCGCGTCCTCGCCGCTGACTACCGCTCGAGCGCGCGTGGCCGTTCCACGCGCGTGACCGGGGGGTCGAGGGGGCTCTCCCCCTCGTGCGGGCCGGCCCGTTTCGGGTCGGCCCGCGCACGCGCTCAGAGTGCGAGCGTGTGGAGGATCAGGGTCGTGGAGCCGATGGGCTTTCCGAAGTCGGTGTAGTCGAGGGTCGCGCGGCGGTTGCTGATGAGGTCGAGGGCGATCAGTTCCTCCTCGGACTCATCCGTCATGCCGCCGGGCTCCTCCTCCCATTCGCGGAGGACCTGGCGGTCAGCGTCGAGGACTTTCCACAGTCCCCAGACGTGGGCGATGGGGCCGGTCGTCTCGTATTTGAAGACGAGGGCGGTCGCGGTGGGCCAGCCGTAGGCGGCCGCGGCGACGATCAGCGCTCGCGCTGCGGCGGCGGTCGCGTCGGCGTCCCCGGACGCGGCCGCGGCGTCGACGGCGACCTCGGCCGCTCGCAGCGTCGGGTCCTCCTGGTACGGGTCGAAGCGGTGGGCGGGGCGGGGTGTGGTGGTCGTGGTGGTCATGGTCGGGCCTTCCTGTGCAGCAGTGGGAGAAGAGGAGGGGCGGGGACCGGCGCGAGCCGGTCCCCGCCGGAGGGGCTAGCTGAGCCCTGCGGCGTCGGCGGGGGTGCTGTCGCCGGTGACGACCTGCTCGACCGGGGAGAGCGCGTATCCCCAGGCCGCGAGCTGGCGGAAGTGCTCGGCAGTGCGCTCGTCGCCACGGCGCCAGGATTCCTTGCTCGTGTGTGCTTCCTGGCCTCCGAGGACGACGGCCAGAGCGACCAGGCGGGCCTTCGCGGGCTTCGCCTCGACCAGCGCTGCGAGGGCGTCGGCGCGGTAGCCGGAGGGGCGCTCGATGCGCAGCAGCGTGTGGGCGAGGTCGCTGCCGCCCGTCATCCCGGAGGACACCGCGAACCGGTGGGTGGTGAGGCCGAGAGCGATGACGCGATCCGCGTCCTTGGGGAGGGTCTTGCGGGCGAGGAACGTCGCGATCCACTCGCGGCGCACCTTCTCGGCCGCGTTCCACGCCTTGTTGTTGGCGATGAGCACCTTCCGCTCCGCGGACTTCTCGGCGCGCTCCTCCTCGGCTTCCTCCTCGGTCTGCGGCTGCTCGGGGGCGCCGTAGGCGTAGGTGAATCCGGCGGCGGTGGGGTCCTGGACGAGGAGGGTGACCTCGACCTCGCCGCGCCAGCTGGTGTCGATGAGCACTCCGCGGCCGGGAGCGGCGGCGACCTGCTCGGGAGTGACGCTCTTCCCGTCCTCGCCGCGCAGCTGCCGCACCGGCGTCCACGTCGCCTGGTCGCCGTAGGCGTCGGAGCGGGTGAGGATCTGGAAGCCGTTGCCGGTGTACTCGGCGGCGGTCGCTGCGAGGAGCGCCTGGTGCGCGGCCTCGTCGCGGAGGGTCTGCGCGGTGTGCTCGAACTGGGCGGGGTCGTGGGTGGCGACCTCGATCAGGGTTGCGCGGGCGTCGGCGTCGTCCTCGAACTCCAACAGCACCGCCGCCTGGTCCAGGGTCAGCTCGTGCTCGTGCAGAACGGACGTGACGGTCGCGGACTCCGCGACCGCGAGGCCCTTCTTCACCGCGTCTGTCTTGGTGCCGGTGCGCTTGGCGATCGCTGCGGCGGTGACGCCCTCGAACGCGAGCTGCGCCCACGCGGCGGTGCGGTCCGCGACCGAGAGTTCGGCGCGCTGGTCGTTCTCGATGATCTGCTGAACGATCCGGTCCGCGGTCGTCTCGTCGCCCTCCACGACGTAGACGGGAATGGTGGCGACCCCGGCCTCGCGGGCGGCGAGGGTGCGGCGCTGTCCCGTGCGGACGATGACGTTGCCGTGCTCGTCGCGGCGGGCGAGAACAGGGGTGATGACCCCGTTCTCGCGGATCGACGCGATGAAGTCCTTCGTCACGGGAGCGCTGGTGCGCACGTTCGCCTCGATCACGAGGGTGGTCGGGTCGATGTGCTGAACGGTCCCGGTTCCGGTGGTGATAGTCACGATGATTTCTCCTTGATCGGTGTGCGATCATTGAGGCGACAAGTCCCGTGGTTCTAAGCCAACTACGGGGCTTTTGTCGTCTTCCTGATCGTTTTTCTTTGCCTCTCCGGCGGGATGAAATCAATTGAGTGGAGTCGGCGGAGTGACGGCTCTCTCGGGCGAAATAAGCCCGCAGGGCGCGTCCGAGAGCGACGGCACGTAGCCGACGGAGCGAGATAGATTGAAACCGCGGAGAGGTGAAGAAAACGGGTAATCCGGCCGCGTAGCGGCTCCTGCCGGCGGTGCTCCGTCACAGCTGCGCGAGCGCAGCGCGCGCCCCGGAACGGGGAAGACCGGGGAGTGTGAGGGGCTCGCCCCTCACGGGCCGGTCCGGAAGGCCGGCCCGCGCCGCGCGGCTAGTAGTCGGGGGGCTCGTAGCAGTTGGGGCAGTCGCACGGCCCGCCGTTCTCTGCCCACTCGATGGCCTCAATCCGCGCGGCCCGCTCCGCCGGGGAGAGCGCCTGCCACGCCTCGTTCGACCGCCGGTTAATCTCGGTGCTGGCCGCGCGCTCGTCCGGCGTCTCCGGGGTGTCGGTGCTCCACCCGTTCGACTTCCCGAGAGGGGTGAGGAACGCGATCAGGGCGGCGGCGTAGGCGGTGCCGTCGTCGGTGACGGGGAACCCGCCCGGAGTGCCCTCACCGGGGAGGGTGAGCGTGTCGCGGACGTGCGCGAGGATCTCGACGTCCGAGGCGGCCGCGTCGTCATCGGACTCGGTGCGCCGGGTGTCCACGATGAGGGCGAGCTGTTCGGTGCTGGCGCTGCCGAAGTCGACCGGGGTGTTGATGATGACGTAGAGCTCTTCGGTGGTGGCGCTGCTGATGTCGATGCGGGTCATGGTGTGGTCCTCTCAGCGGTTCAAAAACGGGGCGATGCGGCGGATCGCTGCGCGGCGGGCGTGGGCGACGCAGTGGCGGAACGAGCCGCTGGTGATGCCGTGCAGCTGGTCGGAGTGCCACGCCTCCCAGACGCCGGACGTGCGGCGGGTGACGTGCACCGAAGGCGTCGTCTTGGGATCGGTGCCCACGACGCGGATATCGACCGCGCGGGTGTTCGCGAGCGTGAGGTAGGTCTTCGCGGTGGTCTGCAAGTCGGTGGCGGTCTGCATGGTGTGGGTGCTCCCTCTGGCTGATCGTTTTTCTTTGCCTCTCCGGCGGGAAGAACCGTTTGAGTGGAGGCGGCGTAGTGACGCCCATTCCGGGCGAAATAAGGGAGCGCAGCGACCGCGTCCGGAATGGGTGGCACGGAGCCGGTGGAGCGAAATAGGTTGAGACCGCGGAGAGGTGAAGAAAACAGGTAATCGGGCCGCGTAGCGGCTCCCATTTGGCGGCGCTCCGTCGCCGCTGCGCGGGCGGAGCTCGCGCCCCCGGAACGGGGAAGACCGGGGAGTGTGAGGGGGTCGCCCCTCACGGGCCGGCCCGCAGGCCGGCCCGTCGCCTGTCAGCCCTCGCCGTCCTCGCTCTCGTCGTCGTCGGCGTCGAGGATCGCGGCGATGCGGTGCGCGGTGGTCAGTACCCGCGCGGCCGTCTCGCGGATCGTGTCGGCCTTGCAGTCGCTCCACGTCGCGACGTAGCCGACGCTGTAAGCGCTGGTGTCGAAACCCACGAGCCCAGCGACGACGAACGCGACGGACTCGGCTTCCGTCTCCATCAGCCCGCGGTGCTGCGCGTACTCCTCCAGGTCATCGACGTGACCCATCAGCACGTGCGCGGCCTCGTGGATCAGGGTCTTCGCGGCCTGCTCAGGCGACAGGCTGGAATCCACGACGACCGTGCGCTCCTCCGGGGCGGCGTACCCGTTCGTTCCCTGCGAGAGCGGTCGGCGCTCGACCGTCCACCCTTCGGTCTCGAGAGCGGCCGTCAGCGGCGCGATGACTCCGTGATCGTGCTCCCCGGTGAGCAGCTGCGCGATGTCGCGGGGATCCTCGGTGCCCTCCGCCAGGTCGGTCTGTTCGATCGCGAACACGGACAAGAGCGGGTAGTACGTCTGGGTTTTCTGCCCCTTCTCGTCGGTGCTGGTCGTGGCGCCTTCCTCGGGCGCCTCGTCGGCGGCGATCTTGCGCTGAGCGAAGCCGAAGATCTTGATCGCCTTCTCGCCCTTGCGCACCTGGCGGCCCTTCGCCTGCCATGCCTTGAACCCTGCGACTGCGGAGGCGTCCGGGCGCTGAGCGAGGATCAGCAGCAGATTGCCCAGGCTGTAGCGGTGGAACGAGGACGCGAACGCGAGGAACCGGCGCCACTGGTCGGAGTCGCGCAGCGCCTCGACCTGCTCGGTGATGCTCTCGTGCAGCGCCGTCGCCAGCTCGCGGCGTTCCTCCGGCGTCGTGCGCGGGGCGCGCTTCTTGGTCGTTCCGGGCTTGCGGGTCTTCGTGGTGGTGGTCACGGTCGGTTCTCCCTCGGTGGGATCAGCGGGGTGACATTCTCCGTGGGTCTAGTACACCTGCGGGTCTGTCTGGCTGATCGTTTTTCTTTGCCTCTCCGGCGGGGAAAACCGTTTGAGTGGAGCCGGCGCAGTGACGAGCATTCCGGGCGAAATAAGGGAGCGCAGCGACCGCGTTCGGAATGCTTGGCACGGAGCCGGTGGAGCGAAATAGGTTGGAATCGCGGAGAGGTGAAGAAAACAGGAATTCGGCCGCGGTAGCGGCTTCCTCGCCGCGGCGCTCCGTCGCCGCTGCGCGAGCGAGCTCGCGCCCCGGAACGGGATGCGGGGAGCGCGAGGGGGTCGCCCCTCGCGGCCGGCCCGGAGGCCGGCCGCACCCCCGCTGGGTTAGAGCCAGGTCTCGGACCAGCCCTCGGGTGGGACGACGGCGTGCGCCTCGCCGGTCCGATGGAGGTAGTAGAGGGTGCTGCCGTAGTCGTGATCCCCGGCGCTCACGTCCATCTGACGGTTCTCCGCGTCCGGCTCCGCTCTGCTCCACCGGGTCGAGACGTCCACGGCTCGAAGCTCTCCCCCGTCGCTGACGAGTCGGGCGCAGACGGGGTATCGCAGCGCCTGGTAGGTCTCGCCGTCATCGGTGATGGTCTCGACGGTGAGCACCGGGGCCGCGGCCCATACCTGCTGGTGCAGGCTCTCGATCGCGGCGAGCATCCGGTCAGCGGCTGGAGCGGGGGTGAGGAACGCGATCAGGGCATCGGCGTGATCGGTGCCGTCCTCCTGGACGGGGAATCCGCCGGGGACCCACACTCCGGGGAGGGTGAGCGTGTTGCGGACGCCCGCGAGGAGCTGTTCGACGCTCGCGCTCTTGTTCTCCTCGTAGTAGTTGCGCTCGAAAGCGACGATGAGGGCGATCTGCTCGGGCGTCGCGCGGCCGGTGTCGGCGTCGACGACCGGTGCGACGCGGGTGGGGTCCGGGGTGAGGAACGCGATCAGGGCGGCGGCGAGGGCGGAGCCATCGTCCTCGACGGGCTGCGCGCCGGGCAGGGCGTAGGCGTTGCGGACGGCGGCGAGCATCACGTCGTCGCTGTCGTCGGCATTCTGGTCCCAGTGGATGCGCTTGTCGGCGATGACGAGGGCGACCTGCTCGGGGGTCGCGAGGCCGGTGTCGGTGTCGGTGCGGTACATCGCCTGTTCCTCTCAGCGGGTCGCGGCCAGCGCGGTGTTGATGTCGACGGTGAGGCCGCGCTCAGCGAGGCGGTCGAGGGTGGCGGGGTCCTTCGCGATCTGCTGCCAGCCCTCGGGCGAGATGCCGACCGCGGGGTCCCCGTCGACGTCGTTGAGGACGACGCAGGTGCGGGAGTCCAGAACCGCCCCGGTGCGCGGGCAGAAGATGTTCTTGCTGACGAGGTAGGTGACCATCTGGTGACGGAGGATCGCTTCGAGGTTGTCCATGTGTTGCTCCTAGCTCCTGGCTGATCGTTTTTCTTTGCCTCTCCGGCGGGAAGAACCGTTTGAGTGGAGCCGACGGAGTGACGTCCTTTCCGGGCGAAATAAGCCCGAAGGGCGCGTCCGGAATGGGTGGCACGCAGGCGGTGGAGAGAAATAGGTTGAGACCGCGGAGAGGTGAAGAAATCGGGTGGAACGGGCCGCATCGCGGCCTCCGATTCGCGGCGCTCCGTCGCCGCTGCGCGAGTGCAACTCGCGCCCCGGAACGGGATCCTGCCTAGAAAGCGACATTTGGGGATTAGTCCGGATTCTGTCGTTTATATGGACCCCTTCACTGGGGTCAAGGCCTGGGCAACCGGTCGACTCTCTTGTTACGAAGTATGCGGACACATACTTTTCGACGACCGGAGCCCGCATGCTCACCACCGCACGTACCTCGACACGAGCTACCGCTCCCGCCGTGTTCGATGCCACGACCCTTCCTGCGCTGCCGATGGACTCGGACCGGGTGCTCGTCATCCGCGCCGCTTCCGGCGACGACCGGGCGTTCGCGGCGATCGTGAACCGCTACTCGCGTCTGCTGCGCGCGATCGCATCACGAACGCTTGGCAGCTCCGCGGACGTCGACGATGTGGTGCAGGAGACGTTCCTCGCCGCGTGGACGCACCTGGACAGCGTGATCGACGGGGAGACCATCCCTGGCTGGCGACAACGACCCGCCGACGCAGCATCGACCGCCTCCGCGCGCCCGCGTCCGCGCGCCGGACCGAGTTGGACGAGGAACTGCCGGCGCCCGAGCAAGACGACCCCGAGGCCGCGGGCCGGTGCACCGCTCTCGCGGCGGACGCGCAACGGGTACTCGAGCGGATGCCGGCCCTGCAGCGTCGCTGCTGGGAACTGCGGCAACTGCACGAGCTCAGCTACGACGAGATCGCTCTCGACCTCGACACCACCCCGACCGCCGTGCGGGGCATGCTCTCCCGCGCACGACTGTTGATGGCGAGCGAACTCGCCCACTGGCGCTGACCACCTCGCACCTGCGGCGGCGCTCCGTCGCCGTCGCGGGTACGTCTTCGCGTCCCCGCGACGGGAGCACCGGGGAGTGTGAGGGGGTCGCCCCTCACGGGCCGGCAGGGTTGGCCCGCACGCCCCGTTCAGCTCGCCGCGGGCGCCTCCGTGTTGGCTGCGACGTCGGCCGCGGGGCGGTGCCCCTGTATGTCGGCGTAGGCGACGGAGTAGGGCCTGATTCCGCCGTTCCAGTCGAGGGCGACGGTCACTGTCTTGGGGTTCACGCGGGTGACGGTGCTCCATCCGAACTTGTGCTCGATCGCGTCGCCCTTGGCGATGGTGTCGCGGCTGTGGATCGCGGTCGCACCGGCGGCGGCCTGCGCCTCGCGCACGGCGCTCCAGTAGTCGCGTTGGTTCTCGAGCTGCGCCCGCTCAGCGCGCAGCCCGTCTAGCCGCGCGCCGGTAGCGGGGGCGGTCGTCTCGATGTGTCCGCCGCCGAAGTTGTGCGAGCTGCCCTCGATCCGGCGGGTTAGGAGTCTGACGTCGGTGTCGAGCCGGTCGATGCGGCGGGCGACCGCTCGCGGAAGGTAGCGGGCCTCGGTCGTCCCGGCCGCGATGTCGGCGCGGGCTCGGGCGCGGGCGGCCTCGCGGTCGGCCTCGACGCTGCGGCCGAAGGCGGCGTCGGCCTTGGCGATCGCGGCGCGGTGGCGGTTCTCGGAGTGGTGGCCGATCTTGATCGGCTCGCCGCCCTCGGGCAGGCGGCGCAGGGCGCGGCGTGCGGCCTCGTCCGCGTCGTCTGCCTGCGCGGCGCGGCGGTCGGCCTTGGCGTCGAGCGCGTCGATGCGGGCGGCCTGGCGCTCGATCTTCGCGCCCTCGACCTCGGCGGCGGGTCGGAAGCTCTCGTCGGCGTCGACGGTGACCTCGTGCCCTGCCGCGCGCAGCGCGGCCGCGGCGGCGTTGATGCTCGACCACTTCGGGAGGCGGTCGCGGGACTGCGGGACGTACCAGGCGGCGATGGAGCGGCCCCAGCGCCAGCCGGTCGCCTTCAGAAGTTCGGCGGTGCCGTCGCCGCGGCTGGTGCCCTCGATGATCGTTCCGGCTTCGGGGGTGTGGGTGATGGTGAGCATGCTCTATCTCCTTTTCGTCTCGGGGGTCAGTCGTTGGCGCGGTAGTCGGTGGGCGTCTCGCTGCGGTCGTGCAGCGCGTAGGCGGCCGGGAACAGGTCGAGCGCTCGGGCGACCTCGACCGGCACGACGATGAAGGCGCCGGAAGCCATGTAGCCGACCCGGCCCGCGGACAGCGGCTCGGTGGGCTCGAAGTGCTGCAGCGCCACCCCGGCCAGCGACGCGCCGCCCTCACGGGTGACCAGGCGCACGGCCGGGGTCTGCTCCGTCACCGGGTCGCGGCCACCGGCGCCGACGATGACCACCTCTCGGGCGGTCCGGCTGATGCCCTCGACGCCGGGGCTGTGGGTGGTCGTGGTGATGACCTCGGTACGGGTGCCGCGCTGCTGGCTCATGGTGTGTCTCCCTCTGGCTGATCGTTTTTCTTTGCCTCTCCGGCGGGAAGAACCGTTTGAGTGGAGGCGGCGCAGTGATGCCGCGATCGGGGGGAATAAGCCCGCAGGGCGCGTCCGATCGCGGTGGCACGGAGCCGGTGGAGCGAAATAGGTTGAGACCGCGGAGAGGTGAAGAAAACAGGCGGAACGGGCCGCGCAGCGGCCTCCAACTCGCGGTGCTCCGTCGCCGCTGCGCGAGCGAAGCTCGCGCCCCGGACCGGGGAAGGCCGGGGAGTGTGAGGGGGTCGCCCCTCACGGATGGCGGCGCCGGCCCTCGGGGACGGTGGCCTTCCGCAGTTCCGCGGACGCCGAGTCCGTGTCCGCGTCGACCCGCTGGTATCTGCAGTTTCTCGAGGCTTTTATCGCTCCTCTCGCCACCTCGAAGGAGCGGCAGAGGAGGCGCGGCGCCGCGGCGTCAGCTCGCGGCGTCAGGGTTACTGGATCGCTGGATCGTGATCTGTGCTGGTGAGGTGTCGGAGGCGCTCGAGCTTGTCGATCGCTGCGGCCGCTTGGGAGCTGGGGTGGGTGATGTCGCGTCGACCGTGTTCAGCCGCGGCCTCGCCGCTGGGGAACAGCGACACGTCGCTCGCGTAGGTGAGGCAGGCCGGGTCGAGGCGGTGACGGAGGACACCGAGGCGCACGGCGAGTAGATTCGCGGGGTTCGCGTGGCCGAGCCACCCAGCGCAGGCGCATCCCTCGTCGAGGTGGCAGAGAAACACCGCGGTCGGCTGGTCGGGGACGTCGGCGTCGTATCGAGAGAGCTTCGCGTACTCGTCGGCGTCCCAGATCCCAGAGGGCACGTTGACGCGATAGGGGCACGAAGCGCAGGGAGTGGAGCGCGGGACGATCGGGGCCTCGCGCGGGAGTTGGTCGGTCATGCCTGTCCTGGGCGGTGTGGGGTTTCCTCGCGGGCGGTGGAGCTCCACGGGGCGGAGTGGGAAGTCGACGAGGCGGTCAGCGATCCGACTTATCGTCGACAGAGTCGGTGCTGCGGCGCGGCGCCCGCCGCTCGGCGGTTGTGAGGACGGCGGTCGCGCGGGTGAGGTTGGGGCCGACGGCGTCAGCTTCGAGGACGCGACCGGTGCGGCGGCTCTCTCCTTCGCCCCAAGTGACGGTGCGCTCGTAGCCGACGACTATCACGGCGTCTCCTCGGTGGAGAGAGGCGAGCACGTGCTCGCCTAGCTCGAACTTCGCTTCCACGAAGTGCGTCGTCGGCGCCTCGTGCGGAGTCCACTCTCCCCCGCGAAACTCGCCGGTGTTTTCGATGACGCGCAGCTTGACGATCTGCACCCGGCCCGCCTGTACAGCCTCGGGGTCGGTGGCAAGGTTGCCGGTGATGGTCCTGGTGCTCATTTGCCGTCTCCTGCTCGTGCGGTTCGTTCGTCCCGTCGACGTCGACAGGATCTCCTTCGCGGCCTCGGCCGCAGGGGTGTCGATGGGGGTCGGCTCGATACCCCAAGACGCCAAAGCGTCGCGGCGAGTGACCTCGACCGGCGGCTCGGACAGCACTCTGCGCTGTTCGAGCTCGGCGCGCGTCGAAGCGTAGGCCGGGAGGCGTCGCTCGTCGCCGTAGGCGGCGCGGTAGAGCCGATCGGCCAGGAAGTCGAGCGCGTCGATCTCTCCCTGTCGATCGGCCTGCCCGGCGAGATACCCGGCCCGATACTCGTCGCTCGAGGCGTCCGGTCCGGTCATGCCGCGTGCTTCTCGATGAGGTCCGGGCGGAAGCCCGACCAGTGGTCCTGGTCGCTCGCGACGACCACGGGAGCGGCGGAGTAACCCAATTCCTCCGTGACGTACGCGAGCGCTGCGGGGTTGGTGGTGATGTCCACGACGGTGTATTCGATGCCCTTCTGCTCGAGCACCCGGTAGGTCATGGTGCACTGCACGCACGACGGCTTCGAGTAGACGGTCAGCGCCATGAGTCTCACTCTCCTTCCGCGGTGTGGTGGGCATCGCCCTCGTCGTCATCGATCGCGTGCTCTGCGATCCACAGGTCCGCGGCCTCGTCCCGTCCGAATGCTCGCAGGAGTCCGGCCAGCGCGTCGAACTCGACACAGGTCAACCGGACTGCCAGATCACCGGCCAGGTCCTCGCGTGCGAACACGGACACGAACTCGGCCTGCGCGTCGGTGAGGGTCGGTGCCTGCGTTTCGGTGGCGGTGGAGTCGTTCATGGTGGGTCCTCTCGTCGTCGGTGCTGTCAGATCCGGGCGGTGGTCTTGTCCTGCCCTTCCCCCTCGTCTTTTGCCGGAAGGCGGTTCTCCGCCTGAGCAACCGGAGGGCGCAGTGCAACCCGCAGGGCGGCGGGTGGAGAGAGTTTCGGCGCGATAGGAGTGAGCGCAGCGACCGCGTGCCGAAAGTCTCGGAGGAGCCGGTGGCGCAGCCACTTGAACGCAGCCCACAGGTAGCTACGAGGGAGCGAAGCGGACGAGCCGCCGAAGGCTTCCCGGCAAAAAGACACGTGAGCCCATCAGGCGAACCAACAGCGGCCGGCGTAGCCGGACGGGCCTCTGGGCGGCGCTCCGTCGCCGCTCCGCGAGCGCAGCTCGCGCCCCGAAGTGGAGGGCGGTCTATCCCGAAAACGCACCCGACTTGCGAAGCCGTCACCTTCTGTCGTATTAGGGAGTCTCGGGGTCGCCTCTCACGGGCGGCCCTCGTCCGCTCACCTCGGCGCGACCGTCGTCGCGGCGGGGTTCTCAGTCACGGTGTCGCGTCCGACCTCAACCTCGGCGGCGGTGTATTACTCCGAGACGTCGGTGCCTGCACCTCGCGGACGTCTGATCAGTAGACGCGCTGGTCCTCAGTTGCGCCCGCTGGGTGAGGAACCGCTTCTCTAGGACGGCCTGGCCAGCTGAGGCGCAGCAGGAGACAGGATGGTGACATGACCGATGCCTCCCGCCGCCCCTCACTGGCAGACGTGGCGCGTCTCGCCGGCGTGGCGCCCGTCACGGCATCGCGGGTTGCCAGCGGGCAGAACAATGTCGTCCCCGCAACCCGGCAAAGCGTCCTGGATGCGATGCGCACCCTCGGCTACCGCCCCAACAGCGCGGCTCGCGCGTTGAAAAGTGGATCGTTCCGCACCTTGGGGATCGCCTTCTTGGGTCTAGGCACTTTCGGCATGATGCAGACCGTGGACTCGATCGCCTCCGCGGCGGCGGAGGCGGGCTACACGATCACGCTCGTCCCGGTCTCGGCGCCCAGCCAGACCGGGCTCAACGGCGCCTTCACCCGGTTCGGCGAGCTGGCGGTGGACGGCCTCATCGTCGTCGTCGAGACCTACCTGCGCGACACGGCGCAGCTGACCCTTCCCGAGATCCCCCGCGTGCTCGTCAACGCGGCCGCCGGAGCGCACGGGCCCGTCGTCGACGCCGATCAGGCGGGCGGCGTGCGCGCCGCCGTGCAGCACCTGCTCGAGCTCGGGCACCGCACGGTGCACCACATCGCCGGACCCCGCGGCTCCTTCGCGTCCGAGCGCCGCGAGGCGGCCTGGCGGGAAGCGCTCGTCGAGGCCGGCGCGCCCGTGCCGCCCGCCCGCTACAGCAACTGGCGCTCCGACGGCGGGTACCTGCACGGCGCCGCCCTGGCCGAGAGCGGGGACTGCACGGCGGTGCTCGTCTCCAGCGACGAGGCCGCGCTGGGCGTCTACCGCGCGTTCGCGGAGCACGGGCTGCGGATCCCCGAGGACGTCAGCGTGGTGGGCTTCAACGACATCCCGGAGGCGCAGGACTTCTCGCCGCCGCTGACGACGATCCGGCAGGACTACCGCGCGGTCGGCGCGAAGTGCGTCGAGCTGCTGCTCGAGCAGCTCGCGAACGGGGTCAGCGACGACCCCGTCGTCGAGCTGGTGCCGACCTCACTGATCGTGCGGGTGAGCACCGGACCGCCCGCGACCCTCTAGGCCGGTAGGGAGCGGATGTGGCACGCAGCTGTTGGAACGATTGCGAGAAACGTTGTTCAGACAGCGAGACCTCCGCCGTCTCGGCTGAGTTTGACCGCCAAGCGGCAGACGAGGGGTACCTAAGAAGGCCATTCTCTTTCACCTCAGTGTCTCTGACGCTCGGGTGAGGCCTTGATGAAGTGTCGAGCGCGTTCGGCACATCACACCGCGCCGGAAGCTCCTAGCAACGACCCGATGGCGTACGTCACGGCGAGAGCAAGCGCGCCGCTAGCCACGACCCGCAAGGTGGGGCGCGGCGGTGGGCTGTCTCCGATGCGGGCGCTGGTGTATCCGGTGAGCGCGAGGGCGAGGAGCACGATGGCGAAGGTGGCCGGGACCCGCCATTCCGCGGGGGTGAGCAGGATCGCGAGCAGCGGCAGGATCGCCCCGATGGTGAAGGCGAGCGCGGACGCGCCAGCGGCTTGAAGTGGGCTGGCGACGGTGTCCTCGGAGAGCCCGAGTTCGGTCTCGAGATGCGCTGCGAGGGCATCGTGCTCGGTCAGCTCGGCTGCCACTTGTCGTGCCGTGCCTGCCGTCAGGCCTCTGGCTTCGTAGAGCCCCGCGAGCTCGAGGAGCTCTGCAGCGGGATCTTCGGCGAGTTCACGTCGTTCCTTCGCGATCAGCGCGCGCTGACTGTCGCTCTGGCTGCTCACGGAGACGTACTCGCCGAGGCCCATGGAGATCGCGCCGCCGACGAGTCCTGCGACACCCGCTGTCAGGAGGACCGGGGTCTGGGTGGTGGCGCCGGCGACTCCGACGACGAGGGCTGCGACGGACACGATGCCGTCGTTCGCCCCGAGGACGCCGGCGCGCAGCCAGTTCAAGCGCGCCTGGACGGCGCCGTCATGCGGCTCATCCCGGTGCGCGCCAGCAGCGGAATCGGTCGGGGATGTCATCTCCTGAGCCAATCACCGCAGAGGCTCACCTGACCAGGGACCTTTGCCTCTGTCTGGTCTGGACGCGGTACCGGAATCTGATCGTGAGGCCGCGCACCGTGGTCACGAACCGGAGGCCCTCCCATGACCGCACCCACCGACCTCGACCGCCGCCCGACCTCTCTGCGCGGAGCCCTGCCGCTCGCCGCGAGCACTCCGGTGACCAGCAGACTCGGTCGACGAGTCCTCGCCGTGCTCCGCCTGGCGACGGGCTTCATATTCCTCTGGGCGTTCTTCGACAAGACGTTCGGTCTCGGGTTCTCGACCCCCGCCGCTCGCGCGTGGGTGGCCGGCGGTACGCCGAGCCAGGGCTTCCTCCTCGGCGACGGGGTCGTCGGGCCGTTCAAGCCTTTCTTCACGGCGATCGCGAGCCCCGCGAGCGACGTCCTGTTCCAGCTCGGCATGCTCGGCGTCGGGGTCGCCGTGATGCTCGGCATCGGCCTGCGGGTCAGCGCCGCGGTCGGGAGCTTCATGATGGTGCTGATGTACCTGGCGGAGTGGCCGTTCGGCGCGAACGCCGCGTCGACGAATCCGCTCGTGGACTACCACATCGTCTACGCCCTCGCCCTGATCGCGGTCGCCGTGCTCGCCGCAGGCGACACCTGGGGCCTCGGGGACCGCTGGAAGCAGCTGCCCGTCGTCCGCCGTGTCCCCTGGCTCGTCTGATGGCGTCGCCCTCGCTCGCACCTGCCGTCCTCGATCCGGCAGTGCATGCCCGGACGGTCGAGGAGGTGCTGACCGGGCTCGAGGCGAGCGAGGGCGGCCTGAGCGCGTCGGACGCCGCGCGGCGCCTCACCGCGCACGGCCCCAACGCCCTTCCGCCGGAGCGCACCCCGAACCCGGTGCTGACGTTCCTGCGGCAGTTCCACGACATCCTCATCTACGTCCTCCTCGCCTCGGCGATCGTCACGTTCGTCGTCGGCGACTGGATCGACGCGGTCGTGATCCTCGCGGTGACGGTCATCAACGCGATCGTCGGAGTCGTGCAGGCGGGTCGCACTCAACGGGCGCTCGATGGGATCCGCGCGATGCTCTCGCTCTCCGCGAGGGCCAGGCGCGAGGGCGCGTGGGTCAACATCGACGCGGCCGACCTCGTCGCCGGCGATGTCGTCCGGGTCGAACCGGGCGACAGGATCCCCGCCGACGCCCGGCTGCTCGGCGCGAGCACCCTCCGCATCGACGAGTCCGCCCTCACCGGGGAGTCGCTGCCGACCGAGAAGAGCACCGCGCCTGTGCCCGCGGCCAGCGGGATCGGCGATCGCACCGACATGGTCTTCTCGGGCACCCACGTCACCGCGGGAGACGGCACCGCCGTCATCACCGCCACCGGCCTGGACACCGAGATTGGGCGCATCCATGCGCTCGTCACCGGCACGAAGAACACCACGACGCCGCTCACCCGCCAGCTCGACTCGTTCAGCAAGCAGATCTCCCTCCTCGTCATCGCCGTCGCCGGCGTCATGCTTCTCGTCGGCCGCCTCCTCCACGACCGGGACTTCGCAGAGCTCGTCCCCGCGACCATCGGGTTCGCTGTCGCCGCGATCCCCGAAGGGCTCCCCGCGCTCATCACGATCACCCTCGCGCTCGGGGTGCGGCAGATGGCGTCGCACCACGCGATCGTCCGGAAGCTGACGGCGGTCGAGACCCTCGGCTCGGTGACCACGATCTGCACGGACAAGACCGGCACGCTGACCCGCAACGAGATGACCGTCCGCACGGTCGTCACCGGCGCCGGCAGCCACGACGTCGCCGGCACGGGCTACGCGCCCCAGGGTGCAATCACTCCGAGCACCGCGGGTCACGTCGGGCCGACCGCCCTGATCGAGGCGTTCGCGCTCTGCAACGACGCGCACCTGGTCGACGGCGAGGACGGCTGGCAGGTCGTCGGCGACCCGACCGAGGGCGCGCTGCGTACCCTCGCCCGCAAGGCCGGGTTCGACGACGACGGAGCCGAGCGGCTCGCCGTCGTCCCGTTCGCCGCCGAGACGAAGTCCATGGCCGTCCGCACCCGAAACGCCGCCGGCACGATCCGCATCCTCCTGAAGGGTGCTCCCGGGGTGGTCCTCGAGCGCTGCAGCCACGAGCTGCAGCCCGACGGCAGCACCGCACCGATCGACCGGGCCCGCTGGGCGAGAATCGTCGACGAGCTCAGCGCTCAGGGCTTGCGCGTTCTGGCCGCGGCCCGTTCGCACACGACCGACGAGAGGACGACGCTCGACGCGTCGGAGTTCGACTCCGGCCTGGTCTTCCTCGGCGTCGCCGGCATCCTCGACCCGCCCCGTCCCGAAGCGGTCGCCGCGATCGCCGCGATGCACGCGGCCGGCATCCGCGTGAAGATGATCACCGGCGACCACGCCGGCACCGCCCTCGCGATCGCGCGCGAGATGGGCATCGCCGAGACCGACTCCGCCGTGCTGACCGGGGACGCCGTCGAGGCGATGACCGACGAGCAGCTCGCTGACGCCGCTTCGACCGTCGACGTGTATGCCCGGACCAGCCCGGAGCACAAGCTGCGCATCGTCGCCGCGCTGCAGTCGCGCGGCGAGGTCGTCGCGATGACCGGCGACGGCGTCAACGACGCACCCGCGCTCCGCCGTGCCGATATCGGCGTCGCGATGGGCATCAAGGGAACCGAGACGACGAAGGAGGCGGCCGACATCGTCCTCGCCGACGACGACTTCGCGACCATCGGCCACGCCGTGAAGGAGGGGCGCCGCATCCGGGACAACCTCCAGAAGTCGATCCTCTTCCTCTTGCCGACCACCTCGGCGCAGGCGCTCGTCCTGCTGCTCGCGGTCCTCATCGGCTTCACGCTGCCGCTGCAGGCGACGCAGATCCTCTGGGTCAACCTGATCACGGCGATCACCCTCTCACTGGCCCTCGCGACCGAACCGGCCGAGGCGGGGATCATGCAGCGGCCGCCTACGCGCCCCGGACGCGGGATCCTCGACCGTAGCTACGTCGGACGAATCGTCTGGGTCACCGCGCTGATCACCGCGGCGACCATCGGTGTCTTCTTCTCCGAGATCGGCATCGGGGCGACGAGCGCCCAAGCGCAGACGACGGCCGTCACGATGCTCACCCTCGGACAACTCGCGTTCCTGTTCAGCTGCCGGTTCCTGCGGGCGTCGAGCCTCCGGCTCGCCGTACTGCGCGGGAACAGGGCGATCTGGATCTCGGGCACCACCCTTCTGCTCCTGCAGCTGGTGTTCGTCTACGCGCCTTTCATGCACCCGTGGTTCCACTCGGCGCCACTCGGATTCCGCGAGTGGGGGTACACGACCGGCATCGCCGTCGCGGTCTTCCTCCTCACCGAAGGAGGCAAAGCGGTCGAGCGCCGCCTTCTCGCACGGCGGTGATGCACCGGGCACCCAGGACAGAGCGAAGGCCCCCTCCAGCTCGTGGAGGGGGCCTTCGCCGTTCGTCACTGCTTCGTGGTGCGCAGGCTGGTCGCGTCGGGGCGGCGCGCCCGATAGGTGCGCAGAGCGCGGCGGAGGCGGTAGACGGGCCAGCGGAAGAAGGACCGGCCGGTGATCGTCTCGACGTCGATGCGGACGAAGTTGTGCTTGTCGTCGTCGTGGAATGCTTCGAGCTGCTGGACGCCGGAGTTCTCGATGTCGATATCGGAGTTCAGGCGGTGCGCGTCTCCGTGGATGACGACGCTCCAGAAGCGACGGCCGCGGTGCCCGTCGAACTCGAACGCGACGCGAGGATGCTGGGCGATGTCCATCATCTTGCTGCCTGGGCCGCTGCGGAAGAAGATCGCTCCGTCGTGGACGAGGAAGTTGACGGGCACGATCGTGGCGCTCGGGCCGCGGGTGGACGGGCTGTGATCGATGACCGCGAGACGGCCGACGTCCGTCGTGCGCGCCAGCCGCCAGCACTCCTCGGTGGTGATCTCGCGGAGAGTGATATTGGCGTCGTTCGACACGGTGTCCTCTGGGATCGGACGCGTCGGGTTCATGCGGAGACCGCGGGGTCGGGGACGACGATCACGGGCCGGGAGGCGCCACGGAGGGTGTCGTGGGCGACGGAGCCGAGCAGCAGGCGCTGGAGGCCGTGCCGGGAGGTCGCGCCGACGACGATCTCGAGAGCGTCCTTCCCCAGACGGGTCAGGACGGTCGCGGGGTCCCCGGTCTCGGATCTGCTGTACACGGTGAGGTCCGGGAACTCTGCCTGAACGGCCGCGATCTCGAGGGCGAGCATGTCGAGGCTTGCGAGGCGGAGCAGGTCGTAGAAGCCCTGGTCGGGGACGAAGCCGGGGACCCAGGCCTGCAGCGGCGTCCAGACGTGCACGACGGTGAGCGGCTCGTTGAGGTCGACCGCATCTCTCGCGGCGAAGAGGACGGCTGCTCGTGCGGCCGGCGAGCCGTCGATGCCGACGAGGATGCCGCCGTGGTGTCCGGACTGCGGGGTCGGGATGACCGCGACCGGGGCCGTCGAGAGGGCGGCGAGATCCACGGCGGGCGAGTGCCGGGTGCTGGGCTCCGTCCCGTCTCGGTCATCGTGGGTCCCGACGACGATCATCCGGGCGCCGCGGGCGTCCTGGGTGAGCTGGTCGACGGGGCGGCCTCGGCGCAGCGCCGTCGTGACGGCGATATCCGGCGCTTTGGACGCGGAGCCGAAGGCGTCGCGGGCGAGAACGACCTCGCCGTGCGCGGCCTGGAGACTCGCAGCGCCGGGATGCCCGGCAGCTGCGTCGGTGTCGGAGACGAAGACGGCCAGGACCGGGGTGCCGGAGTGCCGCGCGCGGCGCAGCGCCCAGTCGAGGGCGGCGCGGCTGTGCGGGGAGTCGGAGAGTCCGACGACGATGGGCGCGTTCATGACGCTCGATTCCGCCCCGGTGCCGCGCGGTGCGGCGGTGGGGTCTTCTCTCGAGCGTGCGCGCAGGAAGGCCGGGGAGGTAGAGGCGAACGTCCCGGCGTCTGATCCGTTCGGGACGCCGAGCCTTCCGGGACCTTCGGCACTACGGCCGCATCTGCGCGGTGCTTAGCGTCGGTAGCAGGAGCGGCGGTACGAGCGCATCCGCACGGTCGTGAGCCGTCTCCGCGATCACGAAGCAGGACGCATCATGACCCTCGAAGCCCCCGCACGCACCGACCACCAGATCCAGCTCGCCGTCCAGGACGAGCTGAACTGGACCTCCGACGTCGACGCCGCCTCGATCGGAGTCGCCGTCGACCACGGCGCGGTCACGCTCTCGGGCGAGGTCCCGACCTACCTCGAGCGCTTGCACGCCTGCAGCGCGGCCCTGCGAGTCCACGGCGTGCGCACACTCGTCGACGACCTGAAAGTGCACTCCGCCCGTTCTCTGCTGATCAGCGAGAACGACTTCGCCGAGAGCGTGCAGACCGCGCTCACGACGGGACGGTTCATTCCCGAGACGGTGACCGCCGAGATCCACGGGCGCTCCGTCGTCCTCGCCGGAGAAGTGCACTGGGACTTCGAGCGCCAGAGCGCCCGCGACGCCCTCGCCCACATCCCCGGCATCACGAACGTGAGCTCGATGATCACCCTGCGCGCACGACCCAGCGCCGCCGACGCCCTGACCAGGATCAGCGAAGCGCTCGTGCGCGACGCGACCCTCGACGCCGGACGCATCAAGGCGCACCTCGACGGCACCCGACTCACCCTCAGCGGCACCGTCAGCAGCTGGCCCGAGCGCCGCGCCGCCGAGCGCGCGGCCTGGTCGTCGCCCAGCATCACCCACCTGCAGAACGACCTCGTCGTCAGCTCCTACTGAAGCGGGACCCGTCCACCCTCCAACCGCTACTCGAATCGAGATCGTCATGAAGGCTGCACGTTTCCACGGTCCGCACGACATCCGCATCGACGACGTCCCCGAGCCGGAGCTCCGCCCAGGAGCCGTGGCCATCGACGTCGTTTGGTGCGGCATCTGCGGCACCGACCTGCACGAGTACCTCGAGGGCCCGATCTTCATCCCGCCCGCGGGACACCCGCACCCGCTGACGCACGAGCAGGTGCCCGTCACGATGGGGCACGAGTTCAGCGGCACGATCACCGCGCTCGGCGAGGGAGTCACCGACCTCGAGGTCGGCGCGAACGTCGTCGTCGAGCCGTACTTCGTCTGCGGGCACTGCGCACCCTGCCTAGCCGGTCACTACAACCTCTGCGCGAGCATGGGCTTCATCGGCCTCGCGGGCGGCGGCGGCGGGCTCAGCGAGAAGGTCGTCGTCGACCGGCGCTGGGTGCATCCGATCGGCGACATCCCCCTCGATCAGGCGGCGCTGATCGAGCCGCTCGCCGTCGGGCATCATGCGTTTACCCGCAGCGGCGCCCGGCGCGGCGACACCGCCCTGATCGGCGGCGCAGGGCCGATCGGACTCCTTCTCGCCGCGGTGCTCACGGCGGAGGGCGTCCGCGTGATCCTCTCCGAGCCAGGCGCCGCGCGGCAGGCGAAGGCGCGCGAGACCGGAGTCGCCGACGTCGTCATCGACCCGACGACCGAGGACCTCCTCACCCGCGTCCACGAGCTGACCGACGGGAACGGCGTGGACGTCGCCTTCGAGTGCTCCAGCATCAATGCCGTCCTCGACCAGCTCATCGACGCCGTGAAGCCTGCGGGCGTGATCGTCAATGTGTCGATCTGGGGCAGCCGGGCGAGCATCGACATGCAGAAGCTCGTGCTGAAGGAGATCGACCTGCGCGGCACCATCGCCTACGTCGACGACCACCCCGCGACGATCGCCCTCGTGCAGTCGGGGAAGGTTGACCTCGCGCCCTTCGTCACCGCGCGCATCCCCTTGGACCGGCTGATCGACGGCGGCTTCGACACCCTCATTGACCACAAGGAGACCGCGGTGAAGATCCTGGTGCGGCCGCAAATCGATGGAGTGTCGTGACAGAGGCGCCCGTCGCCGAGGCCTACAGCGAGTACGGGTGGTCACCGCAAGGAGCGGTCATCGAATTCGCCGACGCCGACGCCTGGGCCCTCCTGACGAGCCGCACCGTCGGGCGCCTCAGCGTGATGGTCGACGGCCATCCCGACATCTTCCCCATCGACTACGCCTGCATCGGCCAGACGCTCGTCTTCCGCACCGACGTCGGCACGAAGCTCCGGGCGATGGCGCACGACCAGCACGTCGCGTTCGAAGTCGACGGGCACACCCCGAGCACGACATGGAGCGTCGTCGTACGGGGCCGCGCCGAGCGGCTGCCGGGCAGCTCCGAGCTCACCGACCAGGCCACAGCCATGCTCCCGCCGTGGGTGCCGACGGAGTCCTTCACCTGGATCGCCGTCCACGCCGACAGCCTCCGCGCGCGCTCCTTCGAGCACCACCTCCCGATCGGCCGGCTCGACGAGGCCGGCGCCCTCACTTCCCGACCGATGACTCTTCCGAGGAGAACCCCATGACCACCGATCCGCTCTCCCCCGCCTTCTCCGTCGACCCGCTCGGAACGGTGCTCATCCTCGGGAACTCCGATGCGGCCGCAGCCGATCCGAACGACCGCCCGGCCTGACCCTCGCCAGCCGAGGCCGGGACGTTCGGCCCTACGACCGCTCCGATCCGCTGCGTAGCGTCGACGGCAGGAGCGGCGGCACGATCGCAGACACGCGATCGTGAGCCGCCTCCGTGAGGCCCGGCGACGGGCGGAGAAGGAGCCGTCATGGCTGCCACGACCACCACCGACCCGGCCGCCTCGACCCTGGGCACCGACGGCGAACTCGGAACCACGACCATCGATCAGGACGTCGTCGCCACCGTCGCGGGACTCGCCGCGTCGGAGGTCACCGGGGTGCACGAGCTCGGCGGCGCCGCCACTCGCGCCTTCGGGGCTGTGCGCGGCGCCGTCAATGCCGTCAACCACCACCAGGGAGTCACCGTCACCGTCACCGAGCAGACGGTCAGCATCGACGTGACGTTCATCGCCGAGTACCCGATGAGCCTGCAGAAAGTTGCCTCCGACGTCCGCTCCGCGATCATCCTCGCGGTCGAGACCATCGTCGGCCTTGAGGTCACTGCGGTGAACGTGCGCATCAACGACATCGTCATCCCCACCGAGGCGACGACCGACCCCCAGACCGCCGCCTGACCCGTCGCCGCGTTTCCCGCCGATAGTCGCGGGGGACGCGTTTGGCACGGCAACCACGAGAAGACGACGAGCACTCCGCTCGTCGTCTTCCGCATGTGTCCACGACGGCGCTCCCGCGAGCTCCCTCCCGATTGAAGGAGACACCTCATGACCACTGTCCACGAGAAGACCCCCCACCGGCTCCGCCGCGGCATCGTCATCGCCGCCGGCTCGACCGTCGGAGTAGGCGCGGCGCTGCTGGTCGTCGTCCTCGCGGCGGGCGGGCTCTTCGCCCGCGCCGACTACCTCGACCCGTGGGAGCAGAGCTACGCCGACACGTTCGAGGACCCCCGGATGCAGCTCGTCGCGCAGGCGGTCCTCGCCCCCAGCAGCCACAACGAGCAGCCCTGGAAGATCGAGCTGGACGGCTCCGGCGCGAACGCGTTCTCGCTCTTCGCCGACTCGTCCCGGCTCACGCCCGAAGTCGACCCGCTCGCCCGGCAGACGATGATCTCGCAGGGGACCTTCCTCGAGTACCTCCGCGTCGCGGGAGCCGCAGCCGGCTATGAAGTGGGCATCGAGATGTTCCCCGGCGGCGACTACGACGAGGCGGCGCTGAGTTCGAGCATGGACGAGCGTCCGGTCGCGAGGGTCACCCTCCGCGTGGACAGCCCGGCTCCCTCCTCCGATCACGCCGCACTGTTCCTCTCAGACACCAACCGGAGCCCCTACTCCCCCACGGCCGTCACGTCAGCGCAGACGGACGAGCTTGAGTCGCTCGTCGCCGCCGGGGGCGCCTCCCTCACCGTCTTCCGCGACGACGAGGACGTGTCGGTGATCAGAGCCGCGACAGTCCGTGGCTCCGTCATCGAGGCGGGCAACGCGGCGGTCGCCGCCGAGAGCGCTGCCGTGTTCCGCTCCAACGAGTACGTGAAGAACGAGTACCGTTCCGGATTCGCGGTCGAGGGGCAGGGAACCAGCGGCGTCGCGAAGTACCTGCTCCAGGGCATCGCGACCCTGCTGCCGGGATCGAACGGATCCGATGCGGCGGCGACCCGCGACATCGCCCTCGCGACGGACGGTGCCGCGAGCACGTCCGCCTACGCGATCGTGACGACCGCGGAGAACACCAGGGCCGATCAGGTCGAGGCGGGGATGCTCTACGCGTCGTTCGCGCTGAGGGCCCGGGCGCTCGGACTCGTCACGCAGCCGGTGAGCCAGATTCTCGAGGAGCACCCCGCGATGGAGCTCGAGCGCGCGAGCATCCACGACGCCTACGCCCCTGAGGGCGCAACGATCCAGATGCTGGCCCGCCTCGGGACCGCGACGGTGGACTACCCGCCGACCATGCGCCGCGATGCGAACGACCTGCTCGGGGCCGAGTGACGGCACCGGGCCCTCCCGCGGATCAGCCGGACGCGGGCGGGCGCAGCTCCGTCTGCAGCACCGCGGCCTGGGTGCGCCGCTCCAGGCCGAGCTTGCTGAGGACGCTGGAGACGTAGTTCTTGATCGTCTTCTCCGCGAGTGAGAGCTCGACTCCGATCTGCCGGTTGGTCATGCCGTCGGCGATCAGAGCGAGGATCTGCCGCTCGCGCTCGCTGAGACCGGCGAGGCGCGGGTCGACGGCGTGCTCACCGCGCAGGCGTGCGGTGACGGCGGCGACGACCGCCGGTTCGAGGAGGATGTCGCCTGCCGCGGCCGCGCGGACGGCATCGACGAGGCCCTTGCCGCGGATGTCCTTCAGCACGTAGCCGGAGGCTCCGGCGATGACGGCGGCGTACAGCGCCTTGTCGTCGTCGTACGCGGTCAGGATCAGGCAGCGGATGCGCGGGTCACGGGAGCGCACGTCGCGGCAGACGTCGATCCCGCTGCCGTCGGGCAGCCGGACGTCGAGCACGGCGACGTCCGGCCGCAGCGCCAGGATCTCGCGCAGCCCCGAGGCGGCGGTGCCGGTCTGGCCGACGATCTCGAGGTCGGGCTCGGAGCCGAGGAGCTCAGCCAGACCGCGGCGGACGATCTCGTGATCGTCGAGGAGGAAGACGCGGGTCACGAGGACTCGGAGACGGCGTGGAAGGGGAAGGGGACGCTCCAGCGCACGCGGGTGTCGCCGGGGACGCTCGTCACCGTGAACGTCCCGCCGCGCGCCTGCGCCCTCTGCTGGAGATTCGCGAGGCCGCTCCGCCGGCCGGTGTCGGCGAAGCCGCGGCCGTCGTCGCTGATCTCGAGAACGATCACCCCGTCGGCCGCGGTCAGGTGCAGCGTGATGATGTTCGCCTCGGCATGCCGTGCGATGTTGGTGAGCGCCTCGCGGGCGACCGCCACCACGTCGTCGGCGAGCTCGTCGACGACGAGCAGATCGACGGCGCCGGCGAAGCTGATGTTGGGGGTGCGCACCAGGACCGACGCCAACTCGTTGGCGAGGTCGAGGATCCGGTGCCGGATGGTGGTCGCGTCGTCGTTGTTCGCGTTGAGGGCGAAGATGACCGTCCTGATGTGCGAGATGCTCTCGTCCAGGCTCTCGACGGCGCGCTCGATCCTCGACGCGGCGCGTCCCGGTGGCAGGGCTCCCGCCGCCTGGTGGAGGTCGAGCCCGGTGGCGAAGAGCTCCTGGATGACGTGGTCGTGCAGATCCCGCGCGATGCGGCCGCGGTCCTCGAGGAGTGCCATCCGCTGCTGATCGGCGCGAGCCGAGGAGAGCTCCATCGCGACGCTGATGTAGGAGGCGAAGTCGGACACCATCTCCAGATCGGCCGGCGCGAAGAGAGGACGGCCGGTGCGCCGGGTGACGACGAGCACGCCGAGCGTTCGGGAGGCGGCGATCAGGGGCACCGCGAGCACGGGACCGCCGGAGGTCGGCGTCCCTCCGCTCGTGGACGTCGGCAGATGGTCGAGCACCCGCGGCTGGCCACCCGTGAAGACGCTGCCCGAGACGGAGGATCGTGCCGGGAGGAGCCGGCCCTGGAAGGTCTCGGCACCGTCGCCGCGGGCGACTCCGACGCGCAGCTGCTCGGGATCCTCCGTCGGGAAGACGACGCCGACGAGGTCCGCGTCGGCGAGGTCGAGGATTCGGGCGGCGACCAGGCCGATGACGTCGTCGCCGTCGGAGGCGAGGATCGCCGCGGTCATCTCGGCGGCGGCCTGGGCCCAGCGCTGCCGCATCCGCGTCTCGGCGAAAAGGCGGGCGTTGTCGATCGCGACTCCGGCCGTCGCGGCGAGAGCGATGACGAGGTGCTCGTCGTTCGACGTGAAGGCGCCGGCGCGGGAATCGGTGAGGTAGAGGTTGCCGAACACCTGATCGCGGACGCGGATCGGGACGCCGAGGAAGGACTTCATCGGAGGATGCCGGGCGGGGAACCCGGCGGCTCGGGCGTCGACGGTGAGGTCGGCGACGCGGATCGGGTGCGGATCACTGATGACCGTGCCGAGGAGGCCGTGACCCTCGGGCAGATGTCCGATCGCCTCCACCCGCCCGGGATCCATCCCGACGTGGATGAACTCGTCGAGCGATCCGTCGCTCCCGATGACGCCGATCGCTCCGTAGCGGGCGTCGACGAGCTCCACGGCGGCGTCGACGATGCGGCGCAGGACGGCGGGGAGGTCGATGTCCTCGACGACGGCGCGATTGGCGCGGAGGAGGGCGCGCAGCCGGCCGGACGTGCCGTCGGCCCAGGGGATGCCGTCCTGTCCGGGGAGGGACGAGGGGTCGAGATGGGGCATGACTGCTCCGCTCCGCCATCGGTCGGCTGACCTGACTCGTCCTACCTTCCTCGCCTCGGGTGCATTCCCCTAGCGGGAGCGGCACATCGGCGGCTGCTCGGCGTCAGCGGGACGTTCGGCACTGGGCGGCGTCGGGCGCCTCGTCCAGGCTCGAAGGACGAGGTGAGGCGATGACGGAGACGATTCTGGTCGGGGTCGATGGTTCGGGCCCGAGCGACGCGGCAACGCGGTGGGCGATCGATCGGGCCTCGCGCCTGGGGTCGCGCATGGATGTGCTGCACGCGACGGAGGGCGTCGATCCGTCTCGGTCCGTCGATGCTTCCCGCTTCCTCCTCGACCGCGCCGTGCGGACCGCCCGCTCGCACCCGGGTGTCGGGGCGGTGCGCGGCCTCGCGGTCGACGGTGACCCCATGGAGCAGCTGATCGCAGGCTCCGCCGATGCGGCGATCGTCGTCGTCGGCAGCCACAAGACCGGATTCCTCCGCGGACGCCTGTTCGGCTCGCGGAGCCTCCGCCTCGTCGCCGGCGCGCTCTGCCCCGTCGCGATCATCCCGGAGCCGTCCGGCCGGACGCGCCACGGCATCGCCGTCGGCGTCGCCGACACACCCGCGGGCGAGCGCGCCGTGCGGTTCGCCGCCGCCGAGGCGGCAGCGCTCGGCGAAGAGCTGACCCTGATCCACGGCGACGCGGGAGCACAGGCGAGCGACATCGACATCGACGTCGCCACGGCAGCCGACCGCCTCCTCGCGTCCGCCCGGGAACGGGCGATCGCGACCTCGCCGGGGCTGGTCGTCCGGGTGCGGGCGCTGCGCCGCCCGGCAGCCGTCGCGCTCGCCGACGCCGCCCCCACCAGCCTCCTGCTCGTCCTCGCCGCCTCGAGCGGACAGGGCAGAGCCGCCGTGGGACGGACGACCCACGACGTCCTGATGAACCTGGCCGGCCCGACGGTCGTCGTGCCGGCCTAGCGACGGAGCGTCACTGCAGCCGTGCCGCGCGCTCCGCCGCCTCGTGCTCGTGCGGGCGGACGTCGGCCCGGTGGTGGGTCGCGCCCTGCGGGCCGCTCCCGGTCCAGCTCCACTGGGCGACCCGGGGGATGTCCTCGCCGTGCTCGCGCGTGTAGGCGCGGGCCTCGAGGCGCGCGTCCTGCATCCGCTGCCGGAACGCCGCCTCGCGGGCCGCGAGTCCGGGCACCCGGTCGAGGACGTCGAGCACGAGCCGGTAGCGGTCGAGATCGTTGAGCATGACCATGTCGAACGGCGTGGTCGTGGTGCCCTCCTCGATGAAGCCGCGGACATGCAGGTTCGCGTGTCCGTGCCGGCGGTAGGTGAGCCGGTGGATCAGCCACGGATAGCCGTGGTACGCGAAGACCACCGGCTTGTCGGTGGTGAACACGGCGTCGTAGTCGGCGTCGCTCAGCCCGTGCGGATGCTCGCCCTCGCTCTGCAGGCGCATCAGGTCGACGACGTTCACGACCCGCACCTTCAGCGTCGGGACCTCGGCGCGCAGCATCGCCGCGGCGGCGAGCACCTCGAGAGTGGGGACGTCGCCGGCGCAGGCGAGGACCACGTCCGGCTCCTCCCCCGCGACCTCGGACCCCGCCCAGTCGAAGACGCTCAGCCCGCGCGTGCAGTGCTCGATCGCCTGCGGCATCGACAGCCAGTTCGCCTCCTGCTGCTTGCCGGCGACGACCACGTTGATGCAGTCGACGGAGCGGAGGCAGTGGTCGTAGGTCGAGAGCAGCGTGTTCGCGTCGAACGGCAGGTAGACGCGGACGATGTCGGCCTTCTTGTTCATCACGTGGTCGATGAAGCCGGGGTCCTGGTGCGAGGTGCCGTTGTGGTCCTGCCGCCAGACGTGCGAGCTGAGCAGGTAGTTCAGCGACGACACGGGCCGCCGCCACGCGATCGCCCGGGAGGATTTCAGCCACTTCGCGTGCTGGTTGACCATCGAGTCGACGATGTGGACGAACGCCTCGTAGGAGTTGATCAGCCCGTGCCGGCCGGTGAGGAGGTAGCCCTCGAGCCAGCCCTGGCACTGGTGCTCGCTGAGCATCTCGACGACGCGGCCGGAGCGGGCGAGGTGGTTGTCGAAGTCCGCGACCCGCACCTCGGCGTCCCACTGCTTGTCGGTGACCTCGAAGACGGCCTGCAGCCGGTTCGACGCGGTCTCGTCCGGCCCGAAGATGCGGAAGTCGTGCGGGTTGGCGACGATGACGTCGCGCAGCCAGGTGCCGAGGACGGTCGTCGCCGAGCCGGTCGTCGCTCCCGGCGAGGGCACGTCGACGGCGTAGTCGCGGAAGTCGGGCAGGTGCAGCGGCTTCCGCAGCAGCCCACCGTTCGCGACCGGATTCGCGCTCATGCGGCGCGCTCCCTCGGGCGCGAGGGCGGTGACGAGCGGCACCGGCGCGCCGGACCCGTCGAAGAGCTCCTCAGGCCGGTAGGAGCGCATCCACTGCTCGAGGACCGCGATGTGGTCGGGCCGCTCGCGGACGTTCGCGAGCGGAACCTGGTGGGAGCGCCAGCAGTTCTCCGCGGGCAGGCCGTCGATGAACGCGGGGCACGTCCAGCCCTTCGGGGTGCGCAGGATGATCATCGGCCAGGCAGGCCGTCCGTCGAGTCGCCCTGACAGCGCGTCGGCCTTGATCTCGGCGATCTGATTCAGCGCTAGATCCATCGCTGTGGCGAGGCGGCGATGGACGTCGCGCGGGTCTTCTCCGTCGAAGCCTCCGGAGACGAGGTACGGGGTGTGCCCGTAGCCGCGCATCAGCTGCTCGAGCTCGCGCTCCGGGATGCGGGCGAGAACGGTCGGATTGGCGATCTTGTACCCGTTGAGGTGCAGGATCGGCAGGACGACCCCGTCGTGCAGCGGATCGACGAACTTGTTCCCGTGCCAACTCGTCGCGAGCGGACCGGTCTCGGCCTCCCCGTCGCCGACGACCGCCGCGACCAGGAGGTCGGGGTTGTCGAACACGGCGCCGTAGGCGTGCGAGAGCGAGTAGCCGAGCTCGCCGCCCTCGTGGATCGACCCCGGCGTCTCGGGAGCGACGTGGCTGGGGATGCCGCCGGGGAACGAGAACTGCCGGAACAGCTTCCGCATCCCGTCGGCGCTGCGGTCGATGTCGTCGTAGACCTCGCTGTACGTGCCGTCGAGGTAGGTGTTCGCGACCATCCCCGGGCCGCCATGACCGGGACCGGTGACGAAGATCGCATTCAGATCGCGGTCGCGGATCACCCGGTTGAGGTGCGCGTAGACGAAGTTCAGTCCCGGAGTCGTGCCCCAGTGCCCGAGCAGGCGCGGCTTGATGTGGGCGGCAGCGAGCGGTTCGCGCAGGAGGGGATTGTCGAGGAGGTAGATCTGCCCGATCGAGAGGTAGTTCGCGGCCCGCCACCAGGCGTCCAGCTCATCGAGAGAGCGATCGGAGAGAGGCTGCGGTGCCCGGGACTGCCATCGGACAGGCGGGGCCGTTTCGAGGAGGTCGAGGATGCTCATGCGGAGACCACCTCGTGCTGGTCGAGCGCCGCGTCGTCGAGAGGCTGCGCGTCGGGGTGGCCGACGACGATGAGGGGCACGTCGAGGTTGAGGATCAGGTCCCGGCTGACGGACCCGAGCACCAGGCGGCGCCAGCCCGAGAGCCCGCGGGTGCCGACGACGATCGTCGCCGGCCGCGGCGAGAGGTCGGCGAGGGCGCGGGCCGGGTCGCCGCCGACGAGGTGCGTCTCGATGCGCACGTCGAACCCGCTGGTCCGGGCGGTCCGCTCAGCGGCGTCCAGGATCGCGCGATGGTCGGCCTCGAGCGAGCGGATGAACTCGCCGTCCAGAAGGAAGGTGCTTTCGTAGAGCAACGGTTCGGTCCACGCGTGCACCAGATGCAGCGTCTGCCCGCGTTGCGCCGCTTCGGCAGCGGCGACGACGATCGCCGCGTTCGACGCCGCCGATCCGTCGACTCCGACCGCGATACCGGTCGACATCCGGTCGACGGTTCGCGGAATGATCGCGATCGGCCCGCGAGCCAGCGCCGGAAGGTGCGCGCCCACGGAGAGCCCGAAGCGCAACCGCGGACCTTCGCGGTCCTCCGTGCCCACCACCAGAAGGGTGTCCTGGCGGGTCAGGCTGGCGAGGGTGTGCAGCACGAACCCGCGAACGACACGGCCGTGGAGGGTCACGTCGGGTGCGAGGGAGGTGACCTGCCCGAGCATCCGGGAGAGCTCTCGGTCATCCAGCGCGACCTGCTCAGCGGCGGCGATCGAGTCGGGGATGCTCGCGGACTCGTCGGCGATCATGACCACGTCCAAGCTCCCGGACGTCTCGCGGGTCAGGGCCCACTCGACGGCGGACCGGGACGGGAGGTCGCCGCCCCACGCGACGACGGTGCGGGTGGGCGCCTGCAGCAGAACGGGCGAAGGGATCACCGGTGCCCGCGTCGGAGTGGGCTTCGGCGCGGGGGCGGGGCTGTGCCGACCGACGATGACAGTGGGGACGGCGAGGTTGACGAGGATGTCGTGGCCGACGGAGCCGATCAGCATCCGCTCGAGACCGGAGACGCCTCCGTCACCGACCACGAGAAGAGCGCGACCAGAGGCGGCCTCGATGAGGGATCGGGCGGCGACGCCGTCGACCTCGTGCCCCTCGATGACGAGCCCGGGGTGCAGTCGGCGGGCTTCGGCGACGGCGTCCGCGAGGAGCTCGGCGTGCTGGGTCGCGATCTCCTGGAAGAGGATGCCCGGCGGGACGCGGTCGTTCCAGAGGTAGGGCGTGCGCCAGGCGTGCAGGACGTGCAACGTCTGCTGCATGCGGGCGGCCCAGGATGCGGCGAACTTGAGTGCAGCGCGGGCGTCGTCGGAGTCGTCGATCCCGACGAGCACGCCAGTCCCGTCGCCGGCCGTGTCCTCGGTGATGATCGCGACAGGACCAGTGGCCTTCCCGGCGAGTCGGGCGCCGACGCTCCAGCCGCCGCGCAGCGGGAGGAGGGTGCGTCGACGGTCGCCGACGACGAGCAGGGTGCCGGGGCCGGAGAGGCGGGCGAGCTGCTCGACCGGGTGACCGGTGAGCACGCGGGCGTGAACGACGGCGCCGGGATGTGCACGCTCAGCGTCGGCGGCCGCGGTTTCGACGAAGACCGCGCCGTCGGCGCGCGGATCGGCGCTGAGGTCGTTGCCGCTGAAACGGTCGAGGCCATCGACGACTTCCACGAGCAGGAGCGAGGGGGCCTTCTGCGTCAATGCCCACTCGAGGGCGCGTCGCGCCGAAGCGGACCCGTCCCATCCGACGACGAGCTGTGCATTCATCAGGCATCCCTTGCTGGCAGCCGGATCCGGCTGCTCTCAGAGTCGCCTGCGCTGCTGCGTCAGGACAGGGCCGAACGTCCCGGGGTGTTGGAGGCGGATCGGACGTAGCCGCCCTGATAAGGCCAGGACTTCCGGCCCTACGCCGTACCCCACCCTTCGGCTGATCATTCGGAGGGCCCAGGAATGACCTGCATCCGTAGTCGACACCTGCGCCGCCGATGAGAGGTCCTGCCGATGCTGCTGAGCGCCCCCTACCCCGCTCCGACTCGATGGAGCCCTCGTCGCGCTCGAACGGCGGCCGCCGTTAGCCGTCCCGAGTCGACTCGTCCGGTTCTCCGCGCGCAAGCTGCCGGACTCCTCCGCACCTTGGCGCTGCGTGCCACAGGGCGCGCCCTCGAGAGCCATCGCAGGGAGACGTCGTTCGTCAGGGAACAGCTGGACGCGTACTCGGACCGGACCGATCTGGACACGACGATCACCGTCACACCAAGGGGTGTGCGCGTCGAGGAATGCGAGCCGCTGGGGGTAGTCGCCCTGATCTGCGAACCGTCCTGCCCGACACTGCTGCTCATCGAGCACGTGATCGCTGCTCTCGCGGCCGGGAACGCGGTCGCGATCGCCCTCCTGGAACCGGCCGACGCCCTCTTCGAGCTCGCGCTCCTCGCCTTTCAGGTGTCCCATGCCGGCGCTTTCGTCGTCGTCTCCCCGGCCACGGGGAACGACTGGAGCGGGGTGCCCGAGTGCACGGTGATCGTCCTGACCCGTGATCGCATTCATGTCAACGGCACCGGCTCGCACGTCGTCGAGAAAGCACCCTCTGGCCCCGCTTCCCGGCGCGCACTGATCCGGCTGTACAGCACCACCACCCGATACGTCGTCGGAATCGACGTCGTCACCTCGGTCACCCGCTGAGGACGACCTGCCTCACCGGAAATCGCTCTCACGCAGCGACGACGTGTCCGCCGGCTCTCCCCGGTGGGCGTCGTCGCCGACTTCGGGACGGCTTTGTGGATCCATGTCGAGGTGGCGCTGCTGCCCGGAAATTCGTTCCTGCGCACGATTCACCTCGGGACAGGGGCGCTCCAGTTCGCCGGGCTCGTCCTCGTCTTCGTTGGAGGCGGGTCACAGCACCGCGGGGACCGTGCGCTCGTCGAGCCGTTGCAGGATCGCCTGCATCTCGCTCAGCAGCACGGCCTGCTCCCGGTTGATCTCGAGCAGGACCTCGATGTCTGCTCTCGCGGTCACGTCGGTCTCGAAGTCGTGCTGCGAGAGCGCTGACGCGATCCCGTCCTGCCGTTTTGCTGCGATCAGCAGGATCGCCCCCTGCAACCCCGCGAGCATGCTCAAGAAAAGGTTCAGCAGGATGAACGGGTACGCATCCCACCCTGTCTCGAACGAGTTGATGATCGCCCAGACGAGCATGAAAGCGAGGAACCCGAAGACGAACCGCCAGCTGCCCATCGAGTTGCGGAGCACGTCTGCTGCCCGTTCGCCGAAGGTCAACGACCGGCTGTGCTTCTGGTGCCAGGTGGAGTTGAGGGGCGTGCGATGCGGGCTGGTCATCGGGCGAGCGTACGTCGCCACGTCAGGATCACGGAGCTTGTGGCAGCGGAGGACCAACGGCCCTACTCCCCGGCCCGGTGCACGCGCAGTGTAGAGACGACGGCCATCGCCGCCCCTGATCCGGAAGGCACCCCGTGCGCGCGCTCGTCGTCTACGAATCCCAGTTCGGCAACACTCACTGCGTCGCCGATGCGATCGGTCGTGGACTAACTGACACCGTTGAGGTCGACGTGGTCAGCGTCCATACCGCGCCCCGTTTAGAGGGAGTGGATCTGCTCGTTGTCGGTGGACCTACGCACGTCCGCACCCTCTCCTCGGCGCGCACCCGCGCCGAGGCCCCTCGATGGCCAGGCGGCATACGCCGGAGCCTGCGACTCGACAGCGAAGCGGGCGGCATCGGCATCCGCGAGTGGCTGGACGCCCTGCCGCGGTTCACGGCGATGGCCGCATCGTTCGACACCCGCATGGACATACCCCGGATTCTCAGTGGCGCCGCCGCCGGTCACATCGACCACCGCCTCGCGGGCCAGGGCCTGCGCCCGATCGTCGCTCCGATGAGCTTCCTCGTCGATGTTCACAACGACCTCGAGCGCACCGAACTCGACCGGGCTCGCGCCTGGGGTGCGCTCCTCGGATACACCGCACTGGCGGCCGCCGCCGTCGATGCGCTCTCCACCAACTGATCCGCCGACCACGAAGGAGAGCGTCATGACCACCCTCGTCGCCTGGGCCGGCACCACCGCCGCCCTCACCGCCCTCGACTGGGCCATCGCCCGCGAGTTCCTACTCGACCGCCACGTCATCCTCTGCCACGTCACAAGCCTCGACGACGAGCGGCCGATCTCGAAGGTCGCACTCGAGGACCTCGCCGCAACGCTCCAGCAGGACCGCACCGGTATCCGCTTCACCGCCGAACTGCTGCACGGCGACCCGGTCGAAGAGCTCGAACGCCGCTGCCTCCTCGACGGCACCCTCCTCGTCCTGGGAACCGACACCCGCAACGAGCACCCCCGGCGTTTCGAGCACTCCCTCGGGATGACCCTCACGCAGCGCGGTGCGATCGCCGCGGTCATCGTCCCCATCGACGCGAAGCACGGCGCCGCCCACATCGCGGTCGGTGTCAACGGATCCTCCGCATCACTCGCCGCACTCGAATTCGCTGCCGCTGAGGCCGACCGCTGCTCGGAGACACTTCTCGTGATCCGCAGCTGGCAGCTCCCAGCAGTAGAGGAGGACTCCGCCGACATGCCCGCGGGCCGAGCCACGTTCATCCCGGAGAATCGACGACTCAGAATCCTCGACGCTCTCGCTCCGGCTCGCGAACGCTTCCCCCACCTCCAGGTGGAGCTGCGCTTCACCCACGGAGACACCGTGCAGAGCCTGCTCGCATCGGCAAGCGACGCCGGCCTCCTCGTCCTCGGAACTGACGCCCCGGCCCTGTATCGCACCGGAGAGCGCATCAGCCACGCACTGGTCATGACAACCCACACAGCCCTCGCAGTGATCCCCCCTCACCCGATCCGGCCGCTCCGCCCGACGACAACAACCGGCCAGAGCGTTAACGCATGAAACTCACCTCCGCCGTCATCTTCACGACCGACCTCGGCACGTCCGTCGCCTTCTACGAGAAGCTGCTCACCGCGCGAACAACAGTCCGAACCTCCACTGCAGCGCTCCTCGTCGGCCTCAATGAGGATCAGCTGTACCTTCGTGCGGTCAGCGAGCGAGACCAGCACCCCCTCGGCGGTGTCGGCATCCAATACCTGATCTGGACGGCGTCGGACCGCACCGAGCTCGATCGCTGCGAACAGCTGCTGCGCGAGCAATCGCCGCGAGTCTCACGCCGCGACATCGACGGGTTCACCGTGCTCGAAGGGGAAGGACCGGACGGCTTACCTGTCCTCGTCAGCCACCCCGGACCAGACGCACACCCCCGACCCGAGATCATCGACCGGATCTACGCCTGGTAACTCACGAGTCACGACGACGGCGCTGACGTCACCGTGGATCTTCGCGTTGACGCAACGCTCACGAAGTCCTTCGTCTACGTCGACTCGAGTGCGTCCCGAGACGCATGAGTTTCCGGCCCGCAAGCGCGGGCCCATTCACACTGGTCAAATCGCCGCGTATTCGGCTCGCGGGCTATGACCGTCCGGTTCTTGCCGGTCATAGCCCGTGAGTAGAGGTGTAACTCCCTTTTCACCACGGGGCGGTACTGCCAGCTGAGAAGCTGCAGCGGTGTGGTCTTCGCTTTCATCCTTGCGACACGGCGAGGGCTCGAGCGTGCTGACCGCAATGGTCTTCAGCGGTTGCTGATGGCGCGGTCCAGGTCGGCTTCGGAGGGCAGTGCAGCCTGGTCCTCGGGAGGGAGAAGGTCGTAGCTGGCGATCGCGATGGGATGCGTGCTGCTCGCCAGCGCGTACCGCACGACGCGGTCGTTCTTGTCGGTGCAGAGCAGCAGGCCGACGGTGGGAGCGTGCACGGAACGGCGGAGGTGGTTCTCCACGACTTCGACGTAGAACCCGAGCTGGCCGACGTACTCCGGCTTGAACTTCCCCACCTTCAGCTCCACGACGACGTACCGCAGCTGCTCGATGTGGAAGAAGAGCAGGTCGACGAAGAACTCGTCACCGTCGACGTCGAACGGCACCTGCCGGCCGACGAAGCTGAATCCGCGTCCGAGCTCTCCGAGGGTGTCGATGATGCGATCGACGAGTGCTTGCTCGATCTCCCGTTCCGCGTATCCGGGCTCAACGGCGAGGAAGTCGAAGATGTACGGATCCTTCGTCATCTGCTGGGCGAGATCGGAGGCTGTCGGCTCGAGAAGACGATCGAAGTTCGTGGAGGCTGCACCGAAACGCTGGTGCGCGTGCGTCTTGATGTGGTGCTCGAGAGTGCTTCTCGTCCAGCCGTTGGTGACCGCGTGTGCGGCGTACCATTCACGGTTCTCCTGGTCGATGAGCTTGTCGAGCAGCACGGTGATGTGGCCCCACGGCAATTGGGCAACAGCGTGTTGCCCGATCTCCTCGAACGACGGCCAAGCACGGGCGAACGAGCGCATGTACTTCAGGTTCCGCGGCGACAGCCCCGTGACGTCGACGAACTCGGCGCGGAGGTCGACCGAGAGCCGCTGGATGACCTTGTCGCCCCACGCCGCGCGTTCCGTCTGCTCCAGGAGGACCCGTCCGATTCGCCAGTTGAGGTGGATCAGCTCCGTGTTGGCCTGACGCTGCACCCGAAACCGGGCCGTGCGCACCTGCTCCTTCAGCCCGATGAGCACTCCGGCGTAGTCATCAGGAAGAGCCAGCTCGGTCATGTACTGAGCCTACGATCCACAGGCCACACCGCTGCGGCAGGGGCAGGAGGCGCACGGTGTCGCCCGCCGCATGAACGGGACTTCAGAGTGCTCCTCACTCACTGTTCTGGGGAATCGGTGCCGCTGTCGGTGTCGTGGTGAGGAGGTCGTTAGTGCGCAGGAGGAGGGCGGTGAGGCGTTCGTCGAGGTCGTCGTAGGCATCGGCGAGGGCCTGAAGGGTGAGGGGTGGCCGGCTGTTCGGGGAGATCGGGCGCGGGCGGTGATGCGCGGGCGGGAGTGCGGGGTCCTGACGGCGGGCGGTGAGGGTGGAGATGGTGCGGGTGCTGATCGTGGTGTTCGTCAGCCAGCCGTGGCGGTCGATGGCGGGCAGCAGGTTTGGTGCGGCCGTCCACGTGTTCTCGAGTGGGTTGGTGCAGTCGTGCTCGTCGGTGAAGGCGGCCGGGTCCAGGAGTTCGCGCACGCTCGTGCGGAAGCCGAGGGCTGCGGGTCCGAGAACGCGCAGCCATCGGCTGAGGATGCAGCGCGGACACGCGACGGTGGAGTCCGTCGCGGGCAGTGGCGTGCCGACGAGTCGCCAGCGGGTCAGATCGACGTCGGCGATACGGACCGCGCGCGCACCCTCGCGAGTGAGGTGGAGGTGGTCCAGGAGCAGGAGAACGAGGGCGTCCCGGCGTCCGACCAGGCCCGCCGGGTACCGGGTCAGCGGCAGCGCCTGCAGCGCCGTCTCCACGCCCGCCCACTCGGCGCCGGTTCGAAGTGCCGGGGAGATCTGGGTGGGGGCCTCGGGGAAAGGGGTGCCGGTGATCGTGTGCGCGGCCCGGATCGCCCTGATGCGGGCCGCGGAGGTGCTGAACGCGGCTGGCACGTCGCGCAGAAACGCGTGCAGCTGGTGCGGTGGCGCCGGCAGCGTCGAGACGCCGGTCGCGGCGCACCAATCGGTGTACAGCTGCCAGGCGGGTCGGCTGGTGGCGGGGAGCTGCTCGAGCAGGCTCGCGGTGGTCATAGGCCGAGGCTGGTGACGGCGTTGCCGGTGAGGGGGTCGCGTTCGCGGGCGTAGATCTCCACGGTCGCGGCGGAGCGGTGGCCGGTCTGGCGCATCACTGCGTGTGTGGTCGCTCCTTGGCGCAGGGCTTCGGTGACGAATCCCGCGCGCAGCGAGTGCGCGCTGTACCGGGCGGGGTCGAACCCGACGGCGGTGACGCGGCGTTTGACGATCAGGTTCACCGACTGCGCGGCCAGCGCGTTCTCGGTCGGCAGACCGCTCTTATGCATCCGACGCAGCAGCGGGGTTGCTCCTTGCAAAGCTGGGAGCGTGCTGCGGCACACGTGCACTGCCGGGTCATCGGTGAACAGCACTCGCATGACCGCACTGCGCCCCTCCTCCGCTGCCGCCAGGATCCGCAGCCAGCGCATCCAGGCGCAGGGGCCGCAGGTGAGCGGTTCCCGCCCGTACGGGACCGCCTTGATCAGGCCCTTCCCGACCTGGTCGGTCTTGGAGCGTCGCACCCGCACGTGCAGTCCGTCCTCGCGATGCCGGAGCACGTCCTCGACTCGGAGGTCGGTGAGTTCGCTGCGCCGGAATGCGCCGGCCCAGCCGAGCAGGAGCAGCAGCCGGTCGCGGACGCCGGCGGCGCCGGCGGGCCAAGTAGTCACGTCGATGCGATCCAGTACCGCCTGGATGTCGCTGAGCATGAGCGGGTCCGCTTGGCGAGTGGGGCGTTGGCGGTCGCGGCGGATGCCCTGCAAGGTCCGGGTGACCAGGGCGCTGTGTCCCGGGAGGGGGAGGTTCTGTTCGGCATGGGCGGCGTTGATCGCAGCCAGCGCGCGCGCGAGGGTCGACGGCGCGTACCGCCACTCCCCCGCGGTGTTCAGGAGCCCGGCGCGGTCGGCGAGGTACTCGGCCACCGTCTGCGGCGAGGCCGGCAGATGCGGCCGGCCGGCCGATGCGCACCAGGCCACGAACGAGCGCAGGTCCCCCTGGTAGGCGCGCCGGGTGTTCCCCGCGATCGACGCCTCCCCCAGCTGGACGACGGCGGCAGACACCTCCACTAGCGCGGACACTGGGGTAACCGCATCGCGCGCACGACCGTCCTCGAGCTCGCGCATCAGGAGACTCGGGGTGCGCCGAGGAT